>CAISJI010000231.1 GCA_903885565.1 uncultured Planctomycetaceae bacterium | reverse complement strand
GCGCAGCGCATCCCAAGCCAGCGGTCGCCACGGCACCGCAGCGGGGAGCGAGCCGGGGGGCGTTTGGGCTGAGATGCCGATCTCTGCCTGCTCCAAGGCCCGATCGACAGCATGGCCGAGCCGGTCGAGCCACTCCGGAAGCTCCACTCCCGAGCCCCCCGCCAGCCCGACAAGCGCCGTCGCGTTTTCCTCGAAGGCTGCGCCTGCGCCGGGGGGCGAGCCGCTCATCAGTTCGGCCACGGCCGGTTCGACCCGCGACTCCAGCTCATCCTGTTCCAGCACGGCGGTGAAGGGGCGTCGCACGCGATCCCCCACACTCGCCAGCCGGATGCCCCACTGGCTTTCGAGCCCCGAGAGCCGGCCCACCAACTCGGCAGCGGTGTCGCGTGTTTCGTCACGCATCCGCCCGCGCCAGGCGGCGGCCGCCTCGGTCATGCCACAGTTGGCCAACACACGGTGGGCCATGCCGACCGGACGCAGCGTCCAGGCGATGCGTTCGTACTCCGCCTTGATCCGCAGCATGTCGAGGAGGATGTGGAGCGTTTCGCCCCGGTCAGACTGCGTGGTGGTCGAATTCCAGTCGCGGTATTCGGCATGGTTTTCAGCGATGCTCTCCAGGATCAGCCGGAGGCGGGCTGCTGCCTGGCGGGCAGGGAGCGTTCCGCTGGAGAGGGCTTCCACCAGCCGGGTTGGCTGCCGGGCCGCCGTCCCTTCCCCGATTCCGAAGTGCTCATCGGTATGCCGCTCGACGAGCTGCTCCAAAAACCGGCGCACGCCTCCGCGCAGAATTCCGCGCAGCGACGACGGGGCCAGAAGATGTTGGGTGAACAGCCCGGAGCCATACTTCTCGATAAATTCCTGCAGTCCGGTAAACGCCTTCTGATCGCGCACCCGCTCCAACACCGACAGCCTCAGCTGCCGGGCGTGGGTCATCCAGGTGTCGAGCAGGCGGGGCACCAGTAGCGAGAGCCCATCCAGAATCCGCTCCTTTACCACCTCGGCAGTCGGCTCCGCTTCTCCCTCGGCCGGCTGGCGGGCGCTTTCTACAATCCGCTCCACCAGCGCCGAGGTGCCCGCCTCAAACACCCGGTCAAACTCGCTCACGCTGGCCGCCCCGCGTGGCCGTCGGTTTTCCAAGGCCTTGGCCAGGAGCACGATATTCGAGGTTTCCGTGACCAGCCCCAGTCGCGGCAGGCAGGCAGCGAGGCGCTCGAGCAAGCGTTCCCGGCTGCGGGCCCGCACGATCCGATCGGGCCGCCCGCCGCGCGACAGCGGCACATAAAGCACAGGCTGGCCCATGAGCTTGTCCCGCACCACCTCCAGCGGGCCCCGGGCCGCCGCCGCATCGCCCGCCAGCAAGGCCGCAAAGAGCCGCCCCACTGCTGTTTTGTGTTCGGCTCCCGGGCGGGCCGGCGGGGTGCCGATATGCAGCCGCGCGGAGAGCATCCAGAGGGTTTCGGTCGCCTGCACGGCGGCATCGATCAGGCGTTCGGCGGCGCTATCGCGCTGCCAGGCGAGCCGATCAAACTCCGCGGCGGGCATGCCCAGCGGAGGCACGGTCTCGGTGGAGATGATGATGGCGGCAGCCCGCACCATCGTGCGCTTCAGCCGCCTGAGCACGTGCCGCCAGCCGATAACGGTATCGATCTCGCCGGGCGAGGGAGCGTTGCCTGCGGCCACATCCTGCGCCGAGAGCGCCGTCATCGCATGCCGCAAGAGCCGGCAGACGCCCCCCAGAAATTCGGCGGCGTTCTCCACCTCGATCATCCCGCCGGCGCTGCCGCCGCCTGCTCCCTCCACATCGAGCATGCCCCCGTCGGTGCCGTCGTCGGCGGAGTCGTGCCAGACCATCGATTCATACGCCGCCGCGACCCGTTCCTCCGCGTCGGGAGCCTCGTCCGCCGGATCGGTGTCGTCCTCCTCGGTGGCTGGGGAGCGGCGGCGTGTGCCATCCCCCGGGCCATGGCTGGCGACCCGTTGGATGCAATCGGCCACGGCGATCGTATTGGCCTCAACGAGCTCGAGAAACCGGCGCACGCGGCTCCGCCCCGCCTCGCCTGTATCGACAATAGCGGCGGCAAACCAGCGGGAGGCGGCAGCCAGCCACTCCGGGCCCGAGCGTTCCACTGCGGAGCCTTCCAGCAGCGAGGCCCAGTGGACCAAGAGCCCCATCGCCCCATCCAGATCCCCTTCGCGCAGCAGCGCCGCGGCGGCCTGGGCGTGGCTGTTGGGGGAAGAAAACTCCGCCACCTCCGTGCGCCAAAATCCGGGCGGAGGCACAGCCGGAGCAGTTTGCCGCCGACGCTGGAGCGCGCCGATCACCTCGCGGGCCGAATCGAGCAGCTCGCGGCCCGAAAGATGCTGAACCCCCGACACCGTCGTGGTGGCATGGCGATCCCACCACACAGCCAGGCGTTCCAGCGACACTCCTGCCCGCCGCGCAGCAGCCGGCGGGCCATCCAGGCTGCTCGCCCGCCAGACCGCGGCATAGCCGGCCAGAATGGTTCCCGTCAGGCCGATCAGATCATCCACCCGCGGATCGGGCAGGCTCTCCCCGCCCGAATCGTGAAGCGGAAACTGCCCCCCCAGGCCGAGGATATTCCAGGGATCGACCGCGGCCCCGCAGCCGACGGCCCGGAAGAGCAGATCGGTGGCGGCATCGAGTTGTTCCAGGGCCAGTTCGGGATTCGACCGCTCGCCGGCGGCCCGCAGGGCCTGCTGCGCCGCCACCACGCGGCTGGTGATTTTGGCGAGCATCCGCGCGGAGGCGGCCGGCACACGGGCGGCCATGCGATCTGCCGCTTCGGCCCGGCCCACGCGGGCAAAGACCCCCGCCAACGACACGCTCTCCACCTGCATGGCACGGCGGCTGGCCAGCAGCGTGTTGATGTGGCGGCGCACACCGCCAAACGGCTGGCGCAGGCGGAGCATCTCCTCCTGCAACCGCTGGGAGTGTTCCTCGGGCAGTTGGGCCATCATCCAGCGGTAAAATTCATCGCGGTAGCCGGCGATGCGGGGGAGCAGTTCCGAGAGGGGCAGCGAAGCCTGATGCGAGCCGGGGCCGTGGCCGGAAAGGCCGGAGGCCATCAGCATCACTCCCGCCAGCACCGCCGCCGACTCCCACCGCAGCTGCGCTTCGATCTTGGCATCAGAAGTGCCAGTGCCTGCTGCCGCCTGCGGCCAGGAGAGGATGCCATCGAGCGTGGCCTGCTGCACAACCATCCGCCGGTAGCAGCCCCGCTCGTCGATCCGGCTGGGATCCCACAGGCCGAAGAGATAGTTGGGCCGGCTGGCCGCCGGATGGAGAAAATCGAAGGCCCGCGGATCGATCGCCAGTTCCTCGAGCATGGCCAGATCAAAATCGGCCTGCTGCAACAGACTCTGCGGCGCGCTGGCGAGAATCTCGATGGCCCCTGCCACGAGCTCCCTGTAGCGGCCCTGCGCTGCCCCGGCCCCAGCCATAAAGAGCGGAATCGGCCGCACCCGCTCGTGCGGATAGGGCTCCGACAACTGGCCGTTCTCCAGCACTGCCACCGGCCGCCAGCCGACGTAATCATTGAGCTGGGCCAGGGCCTGGGCCACCAGCACCGACACCTCGGCGGTGTCGTCCTGGCCGCCGGCAGCCAAAAGCGCCGCGGCGGCGGCCATCAGGAAGAACGGCCGTTCGAGGGCGCCGGGCGGCTGGTGCTCCAGCAGATCGGCGTGGAATGTGCGATAGGCCGGCAGCAGTTCGCCAAACAGGATCTCAAGCAGGCGTTCCGCCTGCCGGGCATCGCGAAACGCCGGTTCGCTGGCCTGCAGCACTCCCAGCCGCTCCCGCAGCAGGCGTGCTACCGCCTGAGCGGTGTCGGCTCCCTCGGGCCCTCCCGCACCAGTTTCCAGCGCAGCGAACAGATCGCTCATCGCCCGCCATGCGGCCGGATCGAACGTGCCTGAAGAAAAGTTGAAATAGCCCAACACCAGCGCAGCAGGGTCTGCCGACCGCTCCGGCTTCACATCCTGCCGCATCAGGCAACGCCCTCCGGCCGACTAGCAGGCTGTGGATCCAGTGCAGCATCGCTCGATGCGATGTCGTGGACTCTCTTCAATCCAGAGGTAGAGGGATGCTTTTTCCACAGCCAGCGAGGGCCCACCCTGTCGATTTCTGTCTGCACGGCAACTTCTCCGGTTGTGAACGAGTGCTGGGCACTCGATGACCGCGGCGTGCGGGGTGGGCAATCTGTCGATCCACAGGCTGGGGATCCGCAGGCTGCCAGAATGGAACCAACCGGGCACGGGCTCAAAGGCAATCGTAGGGCCGGCGCCACCCCCGCTCAAGCGGCAGGCCTTCCGGCCCCGCAGCCGGCGATCCAGCCAAGTCGAATGCACTCCGGCCGCCCCGCGGCGTCGCACTGCCGGCATAAACCCCGCGATTGTCATATCTGCTGAAACTTCTCCTTTTCCGTCGATCTCGGCGTGTTCGGGAGTGGGGGGCGGGCCGGTTTTCCTTCTTGTGCTGCGCAATTGGGGGGTATGGTTGAACAGCCGCCGGGGGTCGGGCGGAGCTCTTCAATTCTGTTCTGTCTGAGCATGGAGGATGATGGCATGGTCTGTTCGTCGCGCCGCCGATTCGCCGCTCCCCGCCTGTGGGCCCGGCCTTTTTGGAACCGGCCTCTGTGGACTCAGGCACTCGCCACTGCGGCGCTGGCGATCGTTCCGCTGGCAGCCCTCGCTGGCGGCAGCCTGTGCGGCACACTGGCAGACGAGACGGTCGCCGAGCGGGCCGGACTCAAGCGCGACTGGATGATCACCCTGCCGGTCGATGGCTATCGGGCCCAGCTGCGGCATGTTGTGGTGGGGGACGGCCTCGTGGTGGCCCAGACGGCCGACGGCGGCGTGCATGCCCTGCGCTCAAGTATCAGCGCCCCCGGCACACCCTGCCCCGGCCCGCTCTGGTCGGTGATTGCCGGCAAGCCGGACGACCCCACCGTGCCGGCAGCGATCGGCCCCGATCTGGTGGCGGTGGCCCACGGGCTGGAGCTCTATGCTCTGGAGCGGTCGACCGGCCGCACGATGTGGCATCAGCAACTGCGGCGGTCCCCGCCGGTCGGCGGCGTGGTGCTGCAGGACTGGGTCTATCAGCCTGAGGGCACCAGCACGGTGCTCAGGCTCCCCAACAACCCTCATCGCGACAATTCCGTGAAGGCCGCCCCCGCCAGCACCACCGCCAAGGCAAAGGGAGCCGGCACAGCGGGCGAGAAGGGGAAGGCCGACAAGGAAGCTGCCGCGGCGAAGGGCAAAAAGAGTGGGAAAAACGGCGCCGAAGACTCCTCTGCCGAGAGCCTGCTGCCGGTGAAGCTCAATTCCGGCGGCATCCTCGACTCCGCGGCGCTCCCCTTTGGAAACGGCCTGCTCTGGTCGACCCGGGGAGGCACGATCGTGGCCCTGGAACAGAATAAATATGGCTGGCAGCGGAATGAGTTTTATCTCAACAACGACCAGCCCGGCCCGGTGGCGATTCGGGGCAGCTCGATCTTCGCAGCGACGGTGGTGCGCGATCTGGCTCGCATCGATTCGCTGGTGCAAGGTGGCGGCGGCCTGCGGCTCAACTGGCAGATCTCGCTCGACGGCACGCCTGATGACGGTCCGTTTGTGGCTGGCGACACGCTGCTGATCGCGCTGGGCCCCGATGGGATCAGGGCGTTTTCCACCGAAACTGGCCTGCTCCTCTGGAAGAGCTGCCTGCAGGGGCGGATCCTCGCGGTGGCGGCGGGCCGGGTGTGGATGCTCGACCAATTGGAACGGCTCACCAGCCTCGATCTGGAAACGGGCGAACCGCGCGATCAGTTCTGCCTCGGGCCATTTAAGTTTCTCGTTTCCAATCGGGTCACCGACCGGCTGTTACTCGCCGCGCCGGAAGGAACAATTATTTCGCTCGGCGCCCGCCACTCCCCCGAGCCGAAATCGTGGATCGCCACGCAACCGCTGCCAGAGCCGGAGCCGGCTACCGACAAGCCAAAGACAGGCCGCCCCGCCCAGTCGCCCCGGCCATAATAAATAACATTCCGCGGTTATCTTTACTGTCCGCGGGGCGTCGCCCTCGGATCTCTGACAGAAGTAGTCCTATGGCCGCTTTATGGCCGGCCCGTCCAGCTCTTTGGATCGGTCTTCTGGCGGTGCGCACTCGAGCGTGTGACCAGAGGCTGTTGCTCGCGGGACTGAGTGGTTCCCACCCGCCTTGACAATGGCAACCAGTAACACCACCCGCCTGCGCAATTGAGCCTTCCGGTAGTAAGACTCGCTCCTCCGCCACCCGGCGCAGAACAGCCGCAACGGCTCCCCCGTTCCGCCGATTCCCGATCCGGCATTGGCACTCGATGGGGCACTCGATGGGGCACTCGCGGTGGCACGGGGCCGGCACCGTCGGGCCGGCGAATCCCTGCGGAAAACAGGAGGCGTATGCGGGGGGTGGCGACCCTCTTCTGTGATGCTGTCCCCACTCGTAAGAGGGGCCGCGCCAAATGCTTGACACGTAAAAAGAATCGCGCAATACTGCGAAAAGTGGGGGGCGCCATGCGAATGAACGCTTCAGCAGGTGGAATTCCGGAATACCCCAGGGAGACTCGTCATGTCGACATCGAAAGCGATTGTGGGTGGAATTGGCAGGGCCTACCGCTCGTTGCTGGCAGTTTTGCCCAGTCAGGCCGTTCTGCGGGTCGCGATTGCGGCGACTCTATTTGCCTATCAGCCGGCCAATTCATATCTTCAAGCAGCCACCAGCTGCGAAGTGAAGAGATCCGTCATAACGCTCAGTAACCAGTCATGTCAATGCGCGGCTGGTCAGTGTCCGCCAATCCTAAAAGTAGACAAACACTACGTATGCGATGATGTTGAAAAGGATGAGCATGGACAGGACGGCGGATGCGTAAAAGACATCGGCGTTGTTGGGGAGTACGTGCAATGCCAATCGAATGCAAACTTAGTCGCTATAACGTTCTGGGCTGGTGGATTTGTATTTTGCATGGGATTATGTGCAGCAGCGATTCCACCAGTGGGCGGTCTTGCCTCGCCTTTCGCACTCATGAGATGCCTAAATTGTATTGGCGCCTTCAGCTACGCGCCCACAAGAGCATGTGATTACGTGTACTGCACCCGCGGAGAAAGAGGAGAACAGATCTTCAAGGAAATCTTTGTCAGCATATCGGGAGACGATTGCACAGCCAAACCGGCCGATCCTGCCGCATGACGGCGACTCGTTAGACTGCGTTTTAACAGAATCCGTTACCCTTCTGCATTCGTATTGCCAAGGCGGAAACTATGAATCGCGCGCTTGCCGTGACACTCCTCGTTACCTTCCTACTGGTCGCAGCATCCCTGCCCGCAGTCGCAGGAGACCCGCGTACTGACCGTCTGGTCGAAACTGCCCGCCGGCCGGCGCCACTGGCGATGGACGTGGAAATGATCGTTCGCTATCCGAAGGGAAAAAGATCTCGTGAGGAGATGGTGAGAGATGCCGGAAGAGGTTTTGATGACCTGATGAAAATAACGGGCCAGGAACCAAAGGAGGGCGATCGCGAAAAGTTTATCGCAATCAATGTTGCCGAATGGGAAGCTCGAGCCGATAAGGAAAATATCACCCACAAGCGGGTTCGCTATCGCGGCATCTCGTATCGCGAAGACCAAACGACCACCAGAAATGGTGAACTTCCCCTTCCCAATACGCTCTACGAGGAGGCAGTCGTCAACGTAGGCAATCCCGCGCAGGGAGACTTTACCAGCTTTACCTATAACAACCGAACTCAATCGGCCAGTATTCAGAAGGATCGAGGGGGCCAGTACACTATCGCGCCTGTCTGGAACCTGCTCGGGCTGCATGACGCAGTCTCGTTCATCATCGAATCGGCGACGAGCGACGGCGACAAAACGAAGGGCCTTGTGTTCTCAGCGGAGAAGACGCAGGCGCTCGCCGACGGCAAGAACAAGAATATCGTGATTCAGTGGGAGAAGGCGGTGGTTCCGGGCACAGAGCGCCGGGCCGACAAGTGCTCTATCTTTGCCAAGATCAGCTCGACTTTCAATATCAAGCAGCCCAATCCGGTTGCCGTGATTTACTTCGATCCGGCTGACTATCGCCACGACTGGATGGTGGAGCTCCGCAACCCCTACACGGGCGCGATGGCGCTGGTGACCGAGAAAGCCGATTTCGCCGAGGATGGCGTTCCCCGCCGCTACGTCAAAACCGAATATCCCGGTGACGGAGTTGCGAACCGCGAGGTAATGGAGGTAATTTCCGCCCGTGCCATTCCCTTCGATGAGATGGACAAATCCCTGTTTGAATACAACCCGCCCGACAACTACGAACGAACCGATTTCCGGGAGCCGGGCCCAGCCCGCTGGGTTGATTCAAAGGGAAATGTGCTCAATCAGCCGCAGCTTGATGCCATCAAGGCCAAGGCTGACGCGCAACTGAAGCGAGACAGCTGGACGTGGCGCAGCTGGCTGCTTCTGGCGAATCTGGCCATTCTTGGCGCCCTGGCGGCGGCGATGATCGCACGCGCGAGAAAAGCAACATGAAAGCACCTCGTTTCTCCGCTGCCGGGGCCGCTACCAAGGGCATGCGTTGCTTGCTGCCCAAGGCTCTCCGCAGTCGGCTTGCCCAGTGGCCGGAGAGGGTTTTGTTTGGCCTGCTCTGCCTCGGCTCAGTGACGCTCCTTGCGGCGCAGGCCAGTGATCTGCTGTCGAATTTCCTCGCGCTGCCGGTCAAGGTTGTAAAGGCCGGGGGCAAGGTTGCCCTTCGTGGCTCCTTCCGCTCGCCGTGGGACGAGCAACTGATCGTTACGCAGGCTACCGCTGGCTGCTCCTGCTCAGAGGCCACTGTCACACCGATGACTATTGCCCCCGGCGCCCGAGTCGATTGCAACGTGACATTCAACAGCGATGGAAAACTCCCGGGGCGATATGAGATCGTCGTGGCAGTGCTGGACAGCATGGGGGGCTATCGGGATCTCCCTGTTCGATTCAGTGTCGACGTTATTCCCGCCGATTGAACCACGCTGCACGCCAAACGCTTGATAAGCGGGGATGGGCAGCAAAGACTACAGCGGATGGGGGGGCTCGAACAACAATGTGGAGCGCGGCCCTCTCGCGGCGCAGACCCTCTCGGTCGCGTACTGCTGCCAACTCAACGGAAGAATAGGGAGACACCAGCGGTGCTTATCGATCAGCGCCCGCCGGTTGATAGCATCGCCACAGAGGATCAGTGATTCGCCGCGCTGATCTAAGCCGGATCCCCTTTACCCACACTCCCCTCCTGCATGGTGGCAAACTTCCAATGAATTTCCCCCATCGTCGAAACTTCTCCGCCGATTATTCCCGCGCGGCCCACGGGTGGCCGAGGCGGCCGTATGCCGCCATGCTCGCACTCGCCTTGCTGGCTGTTTGGGCAGGGCTACCCCCGCCCCTGATCAGTCCCGTCCATGGAGCCCAAGCAACATCGGAGCAGGAGGCTGCCGATCAGAGGGTGATGGGGAAAATCCGCACTGAGATTGAGGCGATCCCGGAAGCAATGCGAGAGTTTGAGGGAATCGAGATCCTGGAAAAATCGCTGCCTAGCTTTGCACTTCCTGCCACGCAACAGCGGGTTCTTCTATCCATCGGCGAATTGTCTGCCAAGCTCGGGGGAACCGACAAAGCCATCGATGCGTTCCAACGCGGATTAGCATTGGCGGCTGATCCGTTTCTAACGATGACATGCCGAAACCGTTTGGCCGAGGAGCTTTCGAAGGCGGGCAGGGGAAACGAAGCGATCGCAGTGCTGGCCACGGTTCCCGAGCCCGATGCGGAGGCTGCAAGCCCGTCCGATCTCCCTCCCAATCAAACTGATGACGTCTATGAAGCGGAGAGAAAGCGGATCGAACTGCTGATTGATCAGGGCAAGGATGAAGAAGGCTTTGCACGCATTTTGCGTTTTGCCAAGGCCTATCCGCGGCACAAGGAAACGCCGCTGATACTGTTTGGACACATCACCGGCCCACTGTTTATCTCAGGAAACTTCGCCGGGGCAATCCGCTGGCGGCGCAGGTTTATAGAGGCACTGCCTTATGCCGCCGACGACCCAAACTTCCTCTCCAACGGGATCGCCGTATTAACAAGCGCGGGAGAGACCGACGAAGCGATGAAAGCCGAGGCCACCGCGGCGATGATCGCCTTCGTCAACCGCTTTCCCAACCACAACGGCACAGCGACCTGCTATTCCACCTTGGCTGGCTACGAGCAAGAGAAAGGAAATCTGGACGCGGCGCGCGACTATTGTCGCCAAGCCATCGCCACCGAAAAGGCTATGTCTCAATCGACGGAGGTCTCCGAAATCTATCTCGCTCAACTCGAAGGGCGATCGCTCCCTCCCCGCCAAACGCCCATCGCAAAGGCTCCTTCGGACCAAAACCCTCGATTCTGGCTGCTGGTGGCCAACGGCAGTGCAGTGGTTGTGCTGCTGACTTGGTACGTATTGCGGCGCTGGGCACATCCTCGGGCAACTCACTAGTCGCTTATTCCCAAGGCTGGCTAACCGTGGAAAAAGTCATTCATGACCCTCTTGACCGAAGATAGCCGACTCGGTCGCCCGGTGGAAACGCCGAGGGTTTCCGGGTCGATGGGCATCGCATCCAGCGGCCGGCACTTGACCCAAGGCTGCTGGGATCGAAGAGGACTTTATCGCTATGAACACGTAGCGACAGACGTGCGCCGCCCCGCGTTTCCATATGCAACCGCTAACAATACCAGCGGGATTTTGGATTCGCGTTTCTTATTGAATGGATGAGTACAGGATGATTTTACACTCCATCACTTTGGCGCAGCCCAATCCGACGGGAGCGCCGTGCTCGTCGAAGACCGGTTTATGACGGCGATTCAAGGCGGCCCGGCCATCGGTAATCAACGCTTCAGATCGGCGGTGCACGCGATGCTCGTCGCAGCTGGCCTGCGGCAGCCGCGGCGCGCGACGAACATCCCGACGCATTCCCTGGATTCGATTCTGGCGATCATCGGAAGTCGGGCTGATCTGTGCCAGATGGACATCCAGAGACTGGAATGCGATGTTCTGGAAGGTGCCGGCAAGACACTGCGGGACCGAGCCATCCATACACTCCTGATCGGCACGCACGGCAGAACAGTGCACCGAAAGTGCGCCGCGTTGTTGCAAGACGGGGGCTATCGCATCGAAGTCGATCAGCCATACCCAAAGGATCAGCCCGACGGCATACTGGTTGCCAGCGCGGCAGCCTAAGCAATGAACCAACAACAAGCGCTGCACTCGCTGGAATTTTCTCCAGAGCCGGTATTCTGATGTACTTCCCCCGCCGAGATGCTCCCGATCTGCTTGGGATTGGCTCTACCAAGGCCGGCACGACCTGGCTCTACAGGCAACTGTGCCGACACCCTGCGATCTGGATGACGCCGAACAAAGAGATTTCGTTCTTTACGGCCACACAACCAGCGGGCGCCGGCCGCGACAATCCTCGCTACAGATTCGCCCACGACCTGCTTCGGCTCGACTGGCACAGAGACCTTGTTCGTTTTGTGCTGGGCATCCGATCGATGGACGACTGGGAGCACCTGAGATGGTGGGTGCGATTTTACTGCGGCCACCGCGACGATCGCTGGTATCGGTCGTTGTTTGCCCGTGCTCCCCGGGGAACCCTCGCTGGTGAGTTCACGCCGCGCTACGAATCCTGCGGAGACGTGGACATCCGGCACATGCACTCGATCGCGCCGGACGCCAAGTTGCTGTTCATGATCCGGGAGCCGGTGGCACGGTTTTGGTCGCATTTCAACATGAATCGAGCGCGAGGCCTGGCGCCGAATGACGTGATGACTGAGGCACTCGATTTGTTGCTCCGTCCTGATGGCGAGGCGCGGCTCCAGTATCGACAGACACTGCGAAACTACACGCAGTTCTTCCACCCGAAACAGATCCTGGTGATGTTTTATGACGCGATCAGGCATGAACCGCAAAAGCTGCTGAGGGATCTTTTCGATTTCCTGGAGATTCCGTGTCGGGACTACAGCGCCTCGGAACTCGCCGAACGCATCAATGAAGGGACTGCTTCACTCCCCATGCCGGAGTCACTGCGAAGAATTGCCGTCGAGAAATACCGCGCGGACGTCGAGGCACTCGCCCACGGTTTGGGTGGTTTTACCGCGGATTGGCTCGATGAGATGAACGACTCTCCGTCGACGGAGGCATCTGTCGGTCGAGTTCGGGCGGCTACGGTTCGCCTCACTCCTGAGATCATGGCCCGGCTCGATCCGGCGAGCGGATAGAGCCACTGAACGTCGCTCCACGCGGAATGGCCTCTTGTGGTTTTGACCTGAGGGTGTGCCGCTGTGCACACCAGATGCCCGCTACCGGTTGCGGGCGGGAAAGACCGGCACGCGGGATTTGGGGTCTTGCCGGTAGACCTGAGCCAGCAGTGCGTAAAGCGCGCGGTCGTGGCGGTCGAGCCGGTGCGGATCCTGAAAAAAGCACTCGGTCGCCACGGCAAAACATTCAGCCGGGCTCTCCGCCGCGTAGTCATCAAACGCCACACTGCGCCCCTCGTCGAGCGCCTCGTC
>CAISJI010000230.1 GCA_903885565.1 uncultured Planctomycetaceae bacterium | reverse complement strand
GCAGACCTGTTCCACCTGCCGCCGTTTCTCCAGGCGGTCGGCATCCTCGGCGGCCAGCCAGGCGCAGATCGCGACGCGGCCGCCGGGCCGAACCCACTGGCTGACCTTGGCGAAGAAGGCCCGTTTATCGACCAAGTGTTCAGTGCACTCGATGCTCCACACCACGTCAAAAGAGGCGGCAGGAAAGGTCTCCTGCTCAACGTCAACGCGGCGGAACTCAACCTTCCGCGATACCCCCTGCCACCAGGCCGACTGGGCGGCCCAGCGGCGCTGCACGCCGCTGAGCGTGACACCAGTCACCTGGCAATGGCGGGCCTTGGCCAGATGGATCGACGACCCGCCCATGCCGCAGCCGACATCGAGCACCCGCTCTTGCCCGGTAATGGCCGCCAGATCAGCGAGTGTGTTGGTGAGGTGCAGTTGGGCGGCGCGCGTGGAGCGCGGCGAAGCCATCCCTGCGGCGAGCTCGGCAAGAGTTTCGTCATCCCACAGGCCGTGATGGATGTGCGGGCCCCACAGCAGGCGGTAGAACGGCGTCGCCAGATCGTAATGGGATCGGATCGAGGCCTTGGTCACTGCGGGAGAGGAGATCATG
Source organism: uncultured Planctomycetaceae bacterium (assembly GCA_903885565.1). Classification (GTDB taxonomy): domain Bacteria; phylum Planctomycetota; class Planctomycetia; order Pirellulales; family UBA1268; genus CAISJI01. The sequence continues at coordinate 144,919 of CAISJI010000230.1, read as the reverse complement.
GGGTGGGAACTCGGGGTTGAAGGGACGGCGCTTGCCCGGCGGGAAGCCACACATCACCCCAGATCTTGAGTTCGTCCGCCACCCCCACGATCCCGCCAAACTTGGCATAGGGCTTCATTCCATAGGCGCTCTGCTTGAGGGAGAAGCTGCCGCGGAGCAGCAACGTGCCGGCCCGGTCCTCCACCGTGGCCGTCACCGCCAGAGGACGCTCCACCCCCTTGAGGACGAACGTGCCGCGCAGATCGTACGCCGTGCCCGCCTGCGGCCGGACCTGCGTGGAGGGAAGTGCCGAATCGATCCGGAAGGTGGCAATTGCGTGGCGGGCCACATCGAGCACCTCGGGTCCCAGCATGTTGGTCTGGGTCTGCTCCTGCGTCGCGGCATCGACCTCTCCCGGGAGTCCCAGCATGGTGCGGGCGGCGGGGGTATCGACCACAAAGGATCGCATGTCAAACGTCCACTGGCCCGCTTGGGTGGTGGCACCCAGTCGGAGGTTGCCTGAGACCAGCCGGGCTTCCACGGCATGCACATGCCCTACCAACCCGCTCTTCCCCACCAGCACGTAGATCCGACTCGTGTCTGTATCGACGGGGCGGTCCTGACTGGCCACAGCGGGGGGGGGAGCGGTTGGCTGGGCCTCTGCCACGGCAGCCGGCCCCCAGCCGCCCAGCGCCAAACTGATAACCGCCAGCCACACGCCCGACTGGCCTGATACCAATTCCGCCAACCGCGCTGCCAATCGCTGCCGTGAATTTTTCATGCTGCCAGCCTATCTGTCGCGGCCGGTTTCCTGAAGCTCAGATTCAACCCTTGTGGCGGAGCCGTGGGGATGACGAAAACGTTCTTTTTCTCCCGCCTGACAAGCGGTGAAAGGCCCCGAAAAGCTGCTGCGGACGGGGCCTGCGGGGGGGCGAGAAGGCACTGGGGACCTCGGGAGTTGCTGCCAAGCCTTTGCCGTGGCGGCGGCGGGACGTAGATTCGCAGGCGTACGCTATGGTTCCCTTTTGAGAGTTTTCCGTTTTCCAGCCAAGGATTCCCCCATGCCCAAGCAATCTGTCGCCGACCTCAATCCCCAGGGAAAGACATTCCTCGTGCGCGTCGACTTCAATGTGCCGCAGGACGACGCCGGCGCGATCACCGACGATCGGCGGATCCGGATGGCGCTGCCGACGATCCGCTCCATCCTCGATCGGGGTGGCAAGGCGGTGCTGATGTCGCATCTGGGCCGTCCTGCCGGCAGCGGATTTGAGAAGGCCTTTTCGCTGGCACCGGTGGCCAAGCGGCTGGGGGAACTCCTGGGACGACCGGTAGGGTTGGCTGGAGACACCGGCGGCGCCGATGCCCACGCTAAGGCCAAGGCGTTGCCGGCCGGAGGTGTGCTGCTGCTGGAGAATGTCCGGTTCAACAAGGGGGAGAAGAAGGGAGACGACGTGGCCTATGTGAGCGGCTTGGCGACGCTGGCCGATGCCTACGTCAACGATGCCTTTGGCACCTGCCACCGCACCGAGGCGAGCATGTATGGAGTGCCGGTGGCGATGAAGAAGCTCGGCAAGCCGGCCGTCGTCGGCTTCCTCGTCGAGAAGGAGATCCAGTATCTGGCCGACGCGATTGCCACGCCGAAGCGTCCGTTCGTGGCGATCCTCGGTGGCAAGAAAGTGTCGGACAAGATCAACGTCATCCAAAACCTGCTGGCGGTTTGCGATCATGTTCTGATTGGTGGAGCGATGGCCTACACCTTTTCGCTGGCGCAGGGGGGCAAGACTGGCAAATCGCTCGTCGAGAAGGACAAGCTCGATCTGGCCCGCGAACTCCTCGCCGCCGGCGGCTCCAAGCTCGTGCTGCCGACCGACACCCACTGTGCCGATGATTTTTCATCCTCGGCCAACAAGCAGGTGGTTTCCGCCGGCAACATCCCCGATGGTTTTGAGGGGCTCGACATCGGCCCCCAGACTGCCGAGCACTACAGCAGCATCATCCGCTCCGCCGGCACCGTCGTCTGGAATGGACCGATGGGGGTGTTTGAAATGCCCCCCTTCGATGCCGGCACGAAGGCGGTGGCGGCAGCGGTGGCGGCGGCCACGGCGAAGGGCGCCATCACGATCATCGGGGGCGGCGACTCGGCAGCGGCCGTCGAGCAGCTCGGCTACGCCGACAAAGTCAGCCATGTCTCCACCGGCGGCGGGGCGTCGCTGGAGATGCTCGAAGGGAAGGCGTTTGAAACCGTGGCGGTGCTCGACGAGAAGTGATCTGCAGCGCCCGGCCGGGCCGCTCATCAGAGCGGCCCCGGCCGGTGGCGTGAGGGGGCTACAGACCCGCTGTCTGCGCACCAAGCGAGCGTTTGGCTGCTGCCGTGGCGGCGGCACCATGCACATAGTCGCGGTCGAGCGTGCTGAGCCTCCGGCGGCTGACGGTGGCATGCCGGCCGTTGGTTTTCAGGATCCGAATCCGGTCGGAGTGCACCTCCACCAGCGTGCCGAGCGTGTCGTGTCGGCCGGTATTGTCGCGCCAGTGCCGCAGCGGTTCGGCTGGCGTCGGCAGGTTCGCTCCAAAGGGATCGCTCTCCGGGCTGGCAGCGGGCGTTTCGGCCGGTTGGTCGTCGCCAGGAACGGCCGGATCCTCCGGGGCTGGCTCTGCCGGAAACTCCTCCAACACGCCCTCCTCGACCAGTTCGGGGAGGTCTCCCGGCAGGAGGTTGTCCCCCGCATCGGGTCCCAGATCATCGCCTGCCATCTGCGGGGTCTCGCCGGTCTCGGGCGTGTCGAAAAGATTGACCGCTGCGGGGGCTTCCAATGGCGTGGCCACGTCGGCCGTGGGGGCAGCGATCGCGGGCTCTTTTGGAGTCGATTCGCTCACGGGCAGCGCAGGCTGGCGGATGACCGATTCGAGGGGAGGGGCGGGGGGATCGGTGACGGGGGCTGCGGTCAGCGTTGGCTGAGCTGGCAGTTCAAGCGGCGCTGCAGCGACTGGCTCCTGGGGCGTGGGGGCATCGCCTGCGGGAGCAGGCAGAAGCGTGGTGCGAACCGAGGGCGCTTCCGCCATGTCAGGGGCGGTTGTCGCTGTCCCGGCATCCTCGGGAGAGACGTCCGAGACACCTTCCCCACCGCAGGTGTCACAGGCACAGTCCTGCGGCGCCGATTCCGCGCTCCAATTTTCTTCCCACACGGTTTCCGTGACCACAGCGACTTCTTCGCTACAGCAGGCCGGTTCGGTCCAGTGCGGCCCGTCGACCACCCACTCCTGCTGAGCGTGATGGATAATTTCGACCTCCAGCGGGCGACCCCACTGCGTGGCGGCGAGGGGCCGGTCGTCGATCACGACCATGCCGACAAAGCCTGCCGGAGGGCTCCATCCTGGTGGCGGGCAATCGGTCATGACGGGCATCCCCGGGAAGGGGGCGAGCACAGCGGGATGGACGTGGGCGCGGTGGTGGAGAAACCAACCTGCCATCGCCGAGTCGATCGGGATCCACACCGTCAACACACCTACAAGCATCAGATGGAGCGTCCGTCGCACTGGTCACCTCGGAAGAAAAAGGATGGGGTGACGGACAGGTTGGCCCAGCCAACTTTTGCCGGGTCGGTGGCTGGGAGCGAAGCCCGCATCGGGCCCCGCTGCAGCACCCCTCCGGCGGCGCCTGTCGCGTCTGGCCGGTATGCTAAGTCCTCGTCGCGGCCGCGGCAAACAGCCGGTGGCGAGGCTGGTACCCCAGCCGCAAACCGGCCGGCAAACATGGCGGAAAAAGACTTTAAATTCTGAAGAAATCCAGCGGCGCGACCGCTTTTTTAACGCATTCAAAAGCGGTCCGCGCCCCGCCCTTGGCCAGGAACCCATGCCATTCCTGAGCAGTCAAAATCTTCGCCCCGCGTTCAATTGCCAAGGCGATCTTGGATGGCTCTGGAATTGGCCCGCACACGAGGGAATCCAAACGCTTTGAGACAGCAGCCACGACACGAGAGCCAGCCCTCTTTACCGCAGACTGCATGAAGAATCACTCAATCATCGAAATCACGCCCTGACGAATTCGTTCAAATGCAACAGCACGCAACCGCCCTACTTCGGCAACCAGAAGCGTCGTATGCGCCGTAAAAAGCTTGCCGGGCCGCGCAACACTGGCCACTCGGAGACCGCCGATTTCAAAGTCCTGTTCGGTAATCGCGATGGAGCGATCGTCGCCGTAGGGTTTGCTTGTCACTTGGCAGAGAATCCAGTCCCCTCTGCCAGCGTCTGCAATTACGATCGCCGGGCGAAGTTTCGCTTGCGAGAGATCTGAAAACGGAAACGGCACGACGACTACCGATCCTTTTGCAGGTGCGCCCACGCGGCATCCTCCTCGGGCCGGTTCCAATCCTCCGCGAGCGATTGCTCGCTCAGAAGTGAAGGCTCAAGTGTCGGAGCCGTAGGTTCCTCGTCGAGGATCGTCACCAATGCCCGCCGTGGGCACGGCAATTCGACATGCTCGGCCAGAATGACCTTGCCATGTTCATCAACAACGGCTTCGACGGTTTTGATCATGAATCCATTCTACCACCAAATCGGCAGGATCGAAGCTCCAATAAAAGGCGGTTTCCTTGTAGTAGCCTCGACTGGTGGACACAATTCCACGAGCGCCGCCGGCGGCATCCAGCGCATCGCCTCCTCCGAGCAAAGCCGTACTGAGTGGTGCCGAAAGGCCAGCCATTTTCCGCCGCAGCCTGCTCACTCCTCCTCGCTACCGCGACAAACAGTCGGGGGAAGTCTTTCCGCCCCGCAAAAAATAGGGCATCAAACAGTTCGGGAATAGGCTTAAGGTCCAAAAAAAGCGTAGCGATCGCTTCACGGGTTCATTCAGAAATGTTCATCGAACCCGCCCTTGGTAAGGACCGTCTGCCATTCCGGAGCAGTCAGAATCGTCGCCCCGCGCTCGCTTGCCAGGGCGATCTTGGCTGGCCCGGGGAGTGGCCCGCACACGAGGTAGTCCAGGCTCTTGGTGACAGTTGCAACGACATGATAGCCAGCCGTCTTTGCTGCAGACTGCATCTGTTTTTTTCCGGGGCCAAATCCAGTGAAGCATACCGACATAGCATTGGCGGGTTTTTTTGATGGGGATCGAGTCTGCTTCCGTTCGTGCAGGCCAAGCAGAGCGCAGCAAAGGCTGCGGAAATCATCCAGTTCGATTTGGTCAATAATTCCGTCTCGAAGGATTGTGCCAAGGCAGCGCTGCAATTCTGAACCAGGCCAGACTGAGGCAGCCTCCTTGTTTCGGTCGATCCATTCGGCAGCAGCGTGAATCTCGCTTGGATCGACTACCCCGTCCTCCATGATGGATGAGACGAGCTCCATGATCTCTGAGGATAAGTTCTTCGCAGCCCACAACGAGACGGCGTCATCCGCTGCATTCGCCGGACTATAACCCTGCATCATGGCCTTGAGCAGGATATTGGCGGAAGCCTCCGCATCCGACTTGGCGTTGTGATGCGACAGCGGTATTCCGAGAAACTCACAGACTCTGGGCAGTTGGTAGGTTTCGAGGTGCCACAACGCTGAAGCGGCTTCAATGGTGCAGAGAAACTCGTTATCCGGGGCAGCGATTCCATAGCAGGCGCAGCAAGCCGCTAAGACCTGCTGGTCGAAACCTGCATTGTGGGCTACGAAGTAGGTGGTCTGACCGACAGCATCCTGAATCTGAGACCATACAGTTGCAAAATCGGGTTCATTTTCCACGTCTTTCCAATGAATCCCATGCACCCGGAAATTCCAGTCAGAAAAATCGTTCGTCGGCGGACGGATGAGCCTCTGAAAAGATTGCCGAATCGCCCCGCCCTCGATCACGGCGATGCCGACCGCGCAGGCGCTGTCCCGGGCCCGATTGGCCGTCTCAAAATCGACAGCAACGTAGGTGGGATGGCTGTTGGGGGAATGCATGGGGGAACAAATCCAAGACCCTTAGTCATCCAAATCCATGGGAGGGGGGCACGACGCAAAAGGTTTCGTAGTTCAGCCGAAACCCTGCCGACCAAATCCGCTCTCAGGCGGTATTCTACCCGTATTTGGCAGTGATTCGAGGTTTTGATTGAACTCCCGAGCGAATCCCCGACGCACCGCCCCTGCGTGCCCCTGTGAGTGAGACCCGATATGGTAGTTCCGCTTGGGAACCCCGCCTTTTTCGTAGACCAGCGGGGCATTGTTAAAAACCCGCACACACCCGGATAGATTAGGGGCTTCAAAGTTGATCGATCGTTGGACGGCTTTGTCTTGACGTGCCAAAACCTTTTCGGGCAGCCTAATGACTCACCCACTTCACCGCCCGATCTCCAAGCCGATTCGATCGGGTCTCTCCTGGGATCAATGCTGGAGGGAGTCCGATCATGGGCTGATCCTGTGCTGGGAACAGGGGCGGGAGATGCGGAAAGTCCAGCCCATCATCGCTGCTAGCGCCTCGCGAGGGGAGTTGATCCCTTTACCTTGGAAAGGCGGTGTGGTTTGGAAGTTGGCTGCCCCCAAGAAAGGAAGCCTGCAGTATCTGGCAATGTGGCAGGGACTTCGGAACGAGGATCTTTTTCTGTCATTGAGTGGAGAAATCCAGAAAACGTGCACGCGCACCGGACAAGTCGTCGTGTTCAACGGAGACCACTTCATTCCCAAGTCAGATACGCCAAATACCCTTCAATAGACCAAGGCATAGATTGAAGGCGCAGCGTCGCAACTCCCAGAGAAAATTCTCCCATGCCCAATCGATCGAAGCCCAAAGACGCCGCTATCGTTCAGACCGAGATGTTTGGGGCTGACCATTTACATGCGGCTCAAGTGAGCCAAGTCCGCAGGCAGATTCCGGGATCGATTAGCGTTGAACCATTAGGAAAGGGCATTCGGGTCACAGGTTGTGATGCTCAGGGGAGTGTTCTTTGGGGCTTTGTTGCCACGCGAGCGATGCTCCAGCAGCCGCACGGGGCGATAGCGATTTATGATCGGTTACGTGAGATTCTCAATGAAAACCTAGCCGCCTTGGCTCTCCCCACAGATCGACCCGCCGATATCATTGCTGCAGCTGAGGCTGAACTGGAGGAGCTCGACCGCCTGGTTGTAAGCCTCCGAAAAAAGATCAGTGTGGCCAAAGGAGCGAAGCCCACCGAGGGGCAGCTCGATAAGGCCCGAGACATTTATCGGGCCGCACACGACGTTTTCCTTTGGATCTCTCAAGAAACGTCGATGGGACGAACATCCCAAGACGATTCGGATGGATCTGCTGACGACGGGGATTCAGGCCCCTGAAAAAATCCGTTGTTCGCAGCGAAGCCCTAGCTAGATGAGATCCAGTAGCAGCCGAAAACGGCGAACGTCTTTTCGCCACGCATCCATCAAGGGAAGACCGGCACGCGGATCACTGTGGAGGTCGCCTTAGGGCTCAGGCGGCACCACCAACAACGAGAGAAAGTCGCATTCCTGAAGAATCCGAAGCTCCTGGCCCTCGGTGATCAATTGCTCGGCTTTGCGGTGCTTAGAACTTTTTTCCAGCCCATTCAGGGCTCGAATATCTTGATTGCCTACCACGAGAAGCGTGGTCCGTTTCGTGACGTTTTCAGCAACATTGCAGCCAGCTGCTGCCGCCAGAGCCACCGCTTCGCTTCTTTTGAACGATAAACTGCCGGTGAAGACGACGATCTCACCAGAAAGTGGACCGTCCGGGTTGCCTGCACGGCCGTGACGGCTCGTTCTCGTCGCAGGGCCCCCGGTTCGTTCTTCGTTGATCGGCCGCTCGACCCTTGCCAGCCACTCGTTCACTGACAGCCCCGTGCGCGCCATAGCGTGGAGGAGGATTTCCCCGGCTACCCGCGCATCCTCCTCGGCATCATGGTGATGGAAGGAAATGCCGAGCATCTCAGCGACCGGTCTGATGCCATAGCCGGAATGTGATCTCTCTGGCCAAGCACGACGGACGACGCGTGAAGTATCGAGCCACGTCAAGGGAAGGTGATCGAGGCGATACTTAGCGTGAACGGCACGGACGGCGAGCCTATCAAATGCCGTGTGGCAGCACACGACGGTTGATTGAAGCAGGGGATCCAAGCGGGCTTTTACGTCTCTAAAAACAGGCGCTGAACGAACGGTCTCTGCCGTGATGCCATGAATGCGCACGTTGACGGGATCGAAGAAGTCCTCGGGATTGACAAAGGTCGTCCACCGATTCGCAACGTGACCGTCGTGGAATTGAACAACTCCAATCTGACAAATGCTGGCAAAATCGGGGTTGGCCGTTTCTACGTCGATCGCTGTGAAGTCCATCGCTTCGGCCCTACTCATGGACGTCGTGATTCTTGTCTTCAAGTATCGAAATGGATCCCGGGTCCCTTCGGTGCCAGAGCAAGCCTAGCGATAGGCGTTGCCAGGGAATGGCGAGAGAATGAATTTCCGGCCCCATCCTAGCCCTCCGGATCGATACGGCAGCGCAAGGGCCCCGACGAAGATGGATGGGGCGGTGCTGGAGCCCGTTCGGAGCCCGCAGGACCAAAGATTCGCAAGCGGCTCACGAATTGCCGCGAACGTTGCCGAAATCTGGGAGTCCTCCCCGTGAAAGGGTAGGCTCAATCCTGCACCGTGAGCTTGCGGCGTGGATGAGAGACAGGCAACGCGACAGGGTAGAGACGCCGGTTCAAGCCGGTTTTTGTGGGCTTGGGCTCTGCTGAAAAAAACAAAAAAAGAAGGCCGTGGCAGCCGAAGCCGCCACGGCCTTCAAATGGATCGAACGAGTCAACCGCCTGCGAACGGGGTAGTTCATTGCGAGACTGATGCGGATCGGGTGTGAGGCAAAGCCCCGCACTTTTCAGTGGATCCGGATCAACGCTTTGGTTTTGGCACCTCCGACGGGACGCGGTGACTGCTGTTCGAAAAGTTTGTCCGTTGCCGGGCAGCACCCAGCGACAACAATGGATTCGTCATGCGGGGCCCTCCTCCTCAAATCGTTTTTTTCTTCAGATGCATGACCGCTTCTGTCGGTGCCACCGGTAGGACCGTCAGGGAAGCGCTGGGGATGACGCAGCATGCCTGAACGGCAGATCACCAGAGCTCCCCACGGACACATGCTCACCAACGCGGGGGTCTGGTCGGCCGATTCCCAGTGGATTGTCTACGACGTGAGAAGCACTGCCGATGGGGGACGGTTCGACGGCACTGCGATCGAGCGCGTCCATGTCGACAGCGGACGGGTGGAGCGGCTCTTCACAGCGCAGCACGGGGCCTGCTGCGGCGTGGTGACTGCCAGCCCCGTGGACGATGCGGTGGTCTTCATCCTGGGGCCAGAGCATCCGACTCAGCAGTGGGAATATGGGCCGGCCCATCGACAGGGGATGGTGGTGCGGGCATCGCGGCCAGAGGAAGCGCTCCCGCTGGATGCACGCGATCTCGTGCCGCCGTTCACCGCAGGGGCGCTGCGCGGTGGAACCCACGTGCACATCCATTCCCCCGATGGCAGGCTCGTCAGCTCCACCTATGAAGATGCCCTGCTTCCCAACGAACCAGCAGACGAACTGCTGCGCTGGCACGCCTCCGGAAGCGATCCTGCCGAGCCTCCAGCCACACAGCACAACCGCCGCTGCGTGGCTGTCAGCGTCTGTGGCAAGCCGGTGCGGGTGCCGCCAGCCCATCCGCGCAACCACGACGGCACCGCTTTTTCGGTGGTGGTAACAGAGCTCCACGATCGGCCCCGGCCGGGGAGCGACGAGATTTTCAGAGCCTGCGAGGAATCCTGGATCGGTGCCCGGGGCTATCGCCGCGCCGACGGCCTTTGGCAGCGCTCTGCGCTCGCCTTTCAGGGAGAGCTCCTGCCACCCATCGGCTCTCATCCCGGGCCGATCAGCGAAGTGTTTGTGGTCGACCTCCCCGCCGAGCCGGCGGATTTGTTTCTGCCCGGAGAGCGTCCTCTGGAGGGCACACTCCGGCAGCGGCCCGCTCCGCCTCGAGGGGTAGAGCAGCGGCGGATCACCTTCACAGCGGAGCGAAAGTATCCAGGACTGGCCGGGCCGCGGCATTGGCTGCGGTCGAATCCTGATGGCAGCCGAATCGGATGCCTGATGCGGGATGAGGCTGGCGTCGTGCAGCTGTTTTCGGTCAGTCCTTCTGGCGGCGCGCTCGAGCCGATCACGCGGGGAGGGCACTCTGTCTCCAGTGCCTGGACATGGAGCCCCGACGGCAGCAGGATCGCGTATGTGGCCTCTGGTAGCGTCTGGGTGGTTGAGGTGGCAAGCAACGCTTCAATCGCGCTCACGCCCTCCACTGTCGGCTTCGGGATGCCCCGCCCCGAAGCCTGCGTCTTTTCTCCTGACGGTCGCCGGATCGCCTTCATGCGCCAGCAGTCCACCGCTGCCGGCCTGCACAATCAGATTTTCTGCGTCGATGTCGATGCGTGATTTCCCTGCCCACACCGAGATGGCTCGACACACATGAACCAACCACAGCACTACCACGACATCGCCGGCATGATCGACCACGCCCTGCTTGTGCCCACGCTTACGGCTGCCGATATCGATGCCGGCATCGATCTGGCGCTGGCCTATGAAGTCGCCAGCGTCTGCATCATGCCCTATGCCCTGCCCCATCTGGCGCGGCGACTCTCCGGCAGCGGCGTGCGGCCTGCGACGACGATCGGCTTTCCGCATGGCGGGCAGTCGGCTGCCGCCAAGCGGGCCGAGGCGGAGGGAGCGATCAGCGACGGTGCGGAAGAACTCGACATGGTTGTCAACATTTCGCTGGTGCTCAGCGGTCGTTGGCATGATGTCGAAGCAGACATCGGCGGAGTTGTGGCTCCTGCCCACGCCGCCGGGCGAAAGGTGAAGGTGATTTTCGAAACCTGCCTGCTGCCCGATGCTGCCAAAATCGAACTGTGCAGCATCTGCACGGCACTGGGCGTGGACTGGGTGAAGACATCCACCGGCTTCTCCTCCGGGGGTGCCACGCCGGAAGATGTGGCGCTCCTGCGGGCCCACTGCCCGACGAGTGTGCAGGTGAAGGCCTCCGGTGGCGTGGGGGATTTGGCCGCGGTGCTGCGCTATCGCAGTCTGGGGGCGACACGCATCGGCACCAGCCGCACTCCCCGCATCCTCGACGCCTGGCGGGAAGACCTCGGCTTACGGCAGATCGGATGGCAGGCGGGAGCGCCGCCGGGATATTGAGCCAGCCCCGCCACTGGCGGGCCAAGTGGGCTTGGCCTGCCAGTGGGAGAGGGTCCAGACGAGACTCAGAATATCTGGCTTACGAGCAGCCCATGCTGTTGCCGCAGTTGTGGCAGAGATAGCAGTTGCCATTGCGCACCGTGATCGAGCCGCAGTTGTCGCAGGCGGGGGCATCGATCTGGAACTTGGCAAACTGCGACTGCCTGTCGGCCGGGCTGGCATCGGGATCCATCTGCATCTTCAGGCCAGCCCGCTCCAGCCGGGCCGCAGTGGTGTCGGCGCTGGCGGCTGACCGGCCATTGCTGGCGGAGCCGTTGGCCGGGGCACCCTGGGTGGCAACGCGGGCTGCCGAGGCGTTCCCGTTGCCGTTGAATCCCGAAGCCGGTTTGCTGCTGCGAGCGGCATCCGTTTTGGAGGCCGCCTGGGTTTTGGCTGCTGATGCGGGGGCCTTTCCTTGCCCATCGGCCAGCCCGCTCGCCATCATGGCGGCGGGCTTGGGCTGACTTTCCGTGTCGTCTCCGGAGCCCGATTCCTCGCCGCTACCACCACCGTGGCCATGGCCGCCGCCGGGCCGGTTGGCCTCGCGATAGCCTGCAATGAATTCGTTGCCCATCCAGCGGAACAGATAGTCGACCAGACTCTTGGCCACCGGAATGTCGGGATTCTTGGTGTAGCCCCACGGCTCGAATCGGGTGTGGGAGAACTTCTTCACATACACCTCCAGCGGCACTCCATACTGGAGACTCATCGACACCGCAGTGCCGAAAGCATCCATCAGGCCACCGATGGTGCTCCCTTCCTTGGCCATCGTGATGAACAGCTCACCGGGACGTCCGTCGTCGTAGAGCCCAACCGTGATGTAGCCTTCGTGGCCCCCCACATTGAATTTGTGAGTGATGCTGCGCCGGGTGTCGGGCAGCCGCTCACGCCGTGGAGCGGGGGTCACCTTGGCCGCCGCCTTGTCCCCCTCGGTGCTGGTGGAGAGAGGCTGGCTCTCCTTCGATCCATCGCGGTAGATCGCCAGGGCCTTGAGGCCATACTGCCAGCCCTCGATGTAGGCCTTGGAGACGTCGGCCGGAGTCGTTTCTCGCGGCATGTTGACCGTCTTGGAAATCGCTCCTGAAATGAAGGGCTGCGCCGCCGCCATCATCTTCACATGCGCCTGCCAGGCGATGGAACGCTGGCCGAGTCTGGGCTTGAAGGCACAGTCAAACACCGACAGATGCTTGTCCTGAAGGCCTGGTGCCCCCTCCATGGTGTCGTTTGTATCAATGAAAGCGAGCACACTCTCGACCGTCGGCCCGTCATAGCCGAGCGTGCGGAGGGCCAGCGGGACGGTCTGATTGACGATCTTCAGCATCCCGCCACCGGCGAGTTGCTTGTATTTCACCAGCGCGATATCGGGCTCGATCCCGGTGGTATCGCAGTCCATCAGGAAGCTGATCGTGCCGGTGGGGGCCAGCACGGTCGCCTGAGCGTTGCGGTAGCCATCCCGTCGGCCGGCGGCGAGGACGTCGTCCCAGATTCGCCGCGCCGCGTCACGCAGATAGCCAGGGCAGGCAGGTTCGATCTTTTCGACCGCATTGCGGTGCATCTGCATCACATCGAGCATCGGCTCGCGGTTGGCTGCAAATCCCTCAAAGGGCCCCACTGCCGCGGCCAGTTCGGCGCTGGTGCGGTTGGCGGTGCCGTGGAGGATGGCAGTGATCGCGCCGCACAGCCCCCGGCCGGCATCGCTGTCGTACGCGAGCCCATCGGCCATCAGCAGGCTGCCGAGATTGGAATAGCCCAGCCCCAAGGGCCGGAACATATGGCTGTTCTTGGCAATCCGCTTCGTTGGGTAGCTGGCGTGGTCCACGAGGATTTCCTGGGCCACGAAGAAGATGCGGCAGGCCGCGGCAAAGCGGTCGACATCAAACGTGCCATCGGCCCGCCGGAACTTCATCAGGTTGATGCTGGCGAGATTGCAGGCGGTGTCGTCGAGGAACATGTACTCGCTGCAGGGGTTGCTGGCATTGATGCGGCCCGAGTTCGGGCAGGTGTGCCAGCGGTTGATCGTGGTGTCGTACTGAACACCCGGATCGCCGCACTGCCAGGCACACTCGGCCATCCGGCCGAGCACGTCGCGGGCCTTGAAGGAGGGCCCGGCCTTGGCGGGATCGGTCACCCAGCGCGTCGTCCAGGTGTCGTCCCGTTCGACGGCCTCCATGAAGTCGTCGGTGAGGCGCACGGAGAGATTGGCGTTCTGGAACAGGATCGAGCTGTAGGCCTCGCCGTTGAAGTTGGAGTCATACCCCCCCTTCTCAATCAGCACGCGGGCCTTGTTCTCTTCCTTCGCCTTGCACTCGATGAATTCCATCACATCGGGATGGGTCACTTTGAGTGACTGCATCTTGGCGGCACGGCGGGTTTTGCCACCGCTCTTCACCACCGCCGCCACCTGATCGTAGACGCGCATGAAGGAGAGCGGGCCGGAGGGCTTGCCGCCGCCGGCGAGCTTTTCCCGCTGGCTGCGCAGTGTGGAGAGGTCGGTGCCGGTGCCCGAGCCAAATTTGAAGAGCATCGCCTCGCTGCGGGCGAGCTCCATGATGTCTTCCATGTTGTCTTGCACGCTCTGGATGAAGCACGCGCTCCCCTGCGGATACTCGTAGGGGTTTGGCGGCTGCACCACCTCGCGGGTGGCCTCATCCCAGCGCCAGTTGCAGGCGGCGCCCTTCACCCCGTACTGATGGAACAGGCCGACGTTGAACCAGACCGGGGAGTTGAAGGCCCCATGCTGATGAACGCACAGCCAGGAGAGATCGCGGTAGAAGTTTTCCCCATCCTCGGCACTGGCGAAATAGCCATCCGCCACGCCCCAATCGGCGATCGTGCGGGCCACGCGGTGGACCAATTGGCGAACGGAATGCTCCCGTTCCGGAGTGTGGATTTCGCCGTAGAAATACTTGCTCACCACCACGTTGGTGGCCAGTTGGCTCCACGCCGCCGGAATTTCGCAGGCCGGCTGTTCAAACAGAACCTTGCCATCCTCCCCTTTGATCGCCGCGGTGCGCAATTCCCATTCGGTGGTGTCAAACGGCGTGTCGGCATCGATCGGACAGAAAACCGGATGCACGGCCAGCGGTTGGCGATCGGTGGGCCTCGTCGCGGCAGCCGGCTTGGGCGAGACGGCGGCCGTGGAACCAGTCGAGGGGTCAAACGCTGCCATGGGGCATTGCTCCTTGCGTAAAAAAACGGGCGAAAAACGAGGCGAAGAGAACGAAACCGCAGTGGGAATAAGAGAAGTATACTTCTGTATATGATCGGCAGCCAATCAACCAACGTGCAGTTCCCCTGCCAGACCGGTTCGGCGGGGGGCATTGAGGCCGGCGCAGACCCGCCTCAATGGGCTGAAAAGGCTAAAAAAAGCGAAGTCCAGAAAGCAGCTCCATCTGCATGCTATCGCAATATGTTGTGTCTGCAGCATCCCAAAGCACTGCATATGGACCCCATGGGGCCGGGGCGTGAATGTAGCGTGAGGATTGTATGAGTCAAGAAGATTTTTAGGGCCGCCCCGAAAGGGGCTGGTTTCGGCCTGTTTTTCAGGCGCGAGAGAGCGGGCCAGGGATGGTTGCCCGAGAGCCCCGTCAGGGGGGGTGTGGTGAGCAGCTGACTGCGCGAGCGTTAGCGGCGGAGAAAACCGGGACGAAAGGGGGCTGGATCGATCGGCGGCAGCGACCGGGCCTCGTGTTCCGCAGCGGCGCCACCGCGTTGCGAAACCTCTGCATTGCAGTACAACCGGCCTGCTGGGCAGAGGCGCTGTGCATCGGCCCGGCAATCTCTGGAGGCTGTTCCCCATGGCACAAGCACCGTTCCCCGCCCCTGTGCCCCTGCTGCAGGGGGTGCGCATCGTGATCCTCGTGGGGGAGGAGTATGAAGATCTGGAGCTGTGGTATCCCAAACTTCGGCTGGAAGAGGCGGGGGCCTCCGTGGTGCTGGCTGGTGGGGCGGTGGGGCAACTCTATGCCGGAAAGCATGGCTACCCCTGTCGCTGCGAGGCGATCCTTACCGACATCGCTGCGGATGATTTCCACGGCATCGTCATTCCGGGGGGCTGGATGCCCGACGCCCTGCGGCGGGATCCGGCTGTGCTCGCTCTGGTGCAGGAGTTTTCCCGGCAGGGCAAACTTGTGGCGGCGATCTGCCACGGTGGCTGGATCCCCATTTCGGCCGGCGTGTACCGGGGTGTGCGGGTGACGGGAAGCCCCGGCATCAAGGATGATCTGGTGAATGCCGGAGCGGTGTGGGAAGACCGGCCGGTGGTGGTCGATCAGCACCATATCACCAGCCGCAGACCTGCCGATCTGCCGGCGTTCATGGCGGCAATTGTGGAGTTTCTGGCCGCGGCCGCGGCAGTTGCTGGCTGACGGCCCCGGGCTCTACCACACCGCCTGACGGCGCCGTAGAATCGGGAAGGGTTCTCAAGTCTTTGGCGTGCGTGGGAGGAATCGATTCATGGGCAGGTTGAACCAGATTTCCAGCGAAGCGGTGTGCAGCCATCCCGTCCCCTCTGCCCCCGGGCCGGTGGCAGAGAGTCTGTCGCGGAGGAATTTTTTGCAAACGACCGCCGCCGTCGCCGGAGCCGCCGGGGCCGTGGCAGCCACCGTGACGGCTGCTGCCGATCCCGCTCCCGTCGCCGCACCGACCGCATCCACCACAGCCGCCGGAGCCGGGCAGCGGATCCGGATCGGATTCATCGGTCCCGGCGGCCGCGGGTTTGGCGCCCATGTCAAGACGCTTGCCAAGCTCCGTGCCGAGGGAGCCAACATCGATCTCGTGGCGGTCAGCGAGGTTTACAAGAATCAGGAAGATATGGTCTGCGACTACATCAAGAAGGAGACCGGCACCGATCCCGCGCGCTATGTCGATTATCAGGACATGCTGGCGGACAAGAATGTCGATGCGGTCTGCATCGGCACTCCCGACCATTGGCACCATCGGCAGATCGTCGATGCCCTTCGCGCGGGCAAGCATGTCTACGCCGAGAAGCCGATGACGAAAACAGTCGAAGAGGCACTCGATGTGCTGAAAGTCTGGCGCGAGACCGGCAAGGTGATGCAGGTGGGCGTGCAGTCGACGAGTCTGATGGTGTGGGATCAGGCCCGGGAGCTGATCAACAACGGCAAGCTCGGGAAGGTGCTCGGATACCAGACGGAATTCTACCGCAATTCCGCCGTGGGACAGTGGCGGTATTACAAGCTGGAACGGGAGATGACTCCTGAGTCGATCGACTGGAAGCGCTGGCTCGGGGTGTCGGCCGGGCTGGCAGGGGAGGTGCCGTTTGATCGCGCCGTGTACAAGCAGTGGCGCTGCTACTGGCCCTTCGGCTCAGGAATGCTCACCGACCTGTTCGTGCATCGCACCACAGCCATGCTCAAGGCGACTGGCTTGCGGTTTCCCGGGCGGGTGGTGGGAGCCGGTGGCATCTATCTCGAACTCGACACGCGCGAGGTTCCCGATGTGGCGACCGTGGTGGCCGACTACAACGAAGGGTGCCAAGGGCTCATCACCTCGACGATGTGCAATGAGAACGCCCGGATCAAGCAGGTGATCCGGGGCCACAACGGCGCCTTTGAGTTTGGCAACGGCGAGCAGTTCACGGAGTTCAAGTTTCTCGCCGAACGGCCCCAAGTGACCCACGATGCCGAGATCAGGGACGAGGTGATCAAGACCGATCTCTCCGAGGAAGCTCTGCAGAAGACCAACACCACAGCACTCCACTTCCAGAACTGGTTGGCGGCGATGATCGCCGGTCAGCCGGAGATGTGTAACAACACGCCCGACCTGGGGGCCGCGGCCGTGGTGACGGTGATCCTCGGCGCGATGAGCTACCGCAACGGGAAGGTCTATCACTTCGATGCTGCCACCGGCCGGTATACCGATGGCAACCCGAGCTGGGCCAGCAAGTGGGAGACGCGCTCGAAGGAGCGCGGTAGCCCCAGCCATGTGCCCGGCTGGAAAGCCGGCGACACCGGCAGCACGCTGCGGCCCGAGAGCTATCAGGTGCTCGCCGGCCCCTGGATCAACGGCGCCGATCCGGCCCCGCCGCCGCCCGCCGCGGAGTCCTCTCCAGAGGGCGCCCCGCCTGCCAAGCCAGCCGGTTCCTAAAACCGGATTTTCGCATTGTTTTTGAGGAAGTCTTTCGCGTTCCTCTGACTGCTCGTGTGGTTTTGCGGCCGTTGGCTGGAGCCCACGGCCCAAGCTTGTGGGGGCCTGGCCTCTTTTATGTGGAAAGATCTCACTTGAAAACCTGCTGGCTTGCCTGTGCGCTGTGTGCGATCGCGGTTGGGCTGGCGTCCACCGGCGGGTGGGCCGACGAGCCAGGCTGGCTCGAGCTCTTCAATGGCCGGAATCTGGAGGGATGGGTTCTGGAGGGGCACGCTGATTCTGAGCAGCATGCCGACGGTCGCCCGGTGTGGAGCGTGGAGGACGGCCAGATTTTGTGCGACGGGCGGGAGTTCGGCTTTCTCCGGTATGCCCCCCGTACCTTTGCCGATTTCACGCTTCAGTTGGAATTCAGGATGGGTTCTCCAACGCAGCGCAAGAAGTGCAACACCGGCCTGGGAATCCGGACGGCGGTGTTTGATCCCTTGCGATCGCGGGCCACGCGTCCCTCCATCTACGGCTATGAGATTCAACTCCTCGACGATGCCGGAGAACCAGCCACCACGCACTCCTCCGGATCGCTCTACCGTCATGTGGCTCCCGCTGAAAATGCCATCCGCCCGGCGGGGGAGTGGAACCGGATGGAGATTACTTGCCACGGACCGCAGATCCGCGTGGTGCTCAACGGAAAACAGATACAGGATTACGACCAATCCAGCTCGACGGAAACGCGCACCAAGCCGCTGGAGGGTTTTGTGGCCCTGCAAAACCATGGTGGCAAGGTCTGGTTTCGCAATCTGCGGATCCGCGAGGAGACCGTGGCCAACGTCGCCACCGCCCAACTCGACGCCCAGGCTGCCCTCTTGCGCCAGCCCGGCGCCCGGCAGGGGATTCGCGGTGTGCTGCGGTTTGCCCTCGAGGCGGTCGGCAACGACTATGCACCCGCGGCCGTTGAGGAGGCCCTGGAGTTGGCCCGCTCGATGCAGGAAACCGCCGCCGATAACCCTGACTTCGGCAATTTCCACTGGCGCAACGGAGATGAAAAAGTCACTGACAAAAATGCGGTGGAGTTTGCGATGCAACTCGCCGGACTGCTGCGTGTGGAACATGCCGCCAAACTCACTCCCCGCAGCCTGGAGTTGCTCGATCTCATGCAGCGTGATGCGCTGCAGGCCCTGCGTCGCCATGACGTGAAGCTCGGCTACACCAATATCTGCCTGATGAAGATCTGGAACCTGCTTTCCATCGGCAGCGGGCAGGGAGAGGCGATTGAGCGGGAGGGGGAGACACTGTGGGCCGAGTGGCTCGCTTTCACCCGGTCCCGGGGGATCACGGAATATCTCAGTCCGACCTACTATGGCATCGACCTCGATTCGCTCGCCCTGATCGCCAAGCATGCCCGCAGCGATCGAGTGCGGGTGGAGGCGGAGGCGGCGCTGGAATTTTTCTGGACGGGCATGGCGGCGCACTGGTTTGCGCCGGCGGAACGCCTTTCCGGCCCGCACAGCCGCGACTACGACACCCTCTACGGCCGCGGCTATCTCGACGACCACTTGGCCGAGGCGGGCTGGCTGACGCGGGAACCGGTGTCGGAGGGGGCAGGCTGGCTGCAGCCCGCCCAACGCAGCCGGTTGCTGGTATTTCGCAGCGCCTGCCGCTGGATTCCACCCCCGACCCAGCGGGAAGAGCTGCAGGCGGAGATTCCCCGGTTTGTGGTGGAGCGGGCGGGGGAGCAGCCTTGGCAACGGCTCACCAACCACATCGGCTCCACTCTTTCTCTGGGCATCGCCGGGGAGAGCCGCGGTGCCGAGGACAAGGCCCTGCTCATCAATCTGCCCGGCGACTCACGCACGGCGAACGTGACGCTCCTGTTTGATGGCCGGGGCGATCCTTACGGCATCAAGAAGAATCCTGTGGGCTCTGCCGGCCATCACAAGGCACAGCATCTCAAGCCCTTCCTCATCGCCTCGCAGGATGGTGCTCGCATCACGGCGGGATGGCTCTTCGATCCATTTCTGCCCGCCTTCAAGGTGGAGCCAGAGAAGCTCGCCCTGCTGGAGGCGCATCTGCTGCTGCCAGTAACCTGCGCGGTCTGGACGACGGAGGCGCCGGTGGCGCCCGGCACCGATCTGCCCCCCGATGCGGTCGTCTTTCTGCGCCAGGCAGAGGCGGTGGTGGGCGTGCGGTTTTTGGTGGGGGCCTCACTGCCGTTGGCAGCTGAAAAGCTGCGGCTGGAGGCGGATGGCGAGGCGGTGCGCGCCCAGCGGCTGACGGCGACGTTCTCCTCCGGCCGGCCACAGCGGGGTGGGCTGTTGGCGCTGGACATCGAAGCCCGTGAGGGCTGCGATGAGGCGGCCTTTGCGGCCTTCCGGCGGGAGTTTACTGCCCGCACGGTGACCGCGGGCATGCAGGGCACTCGATTTTCCGTGGCTGGATCGTTGCCGCTGGAGTTCGACATTGCGACGCTTGAGCGGCTGCAGTTTGAGCCGCGGCTGCCGGCCGAGGCGTTGCTGATCGTCAATGGTCGCGAGATTGGCCGACACGAACTCGTGCCCGCCCCGCCGCGGTAGGGCGGGCGACTGGTGGGCCATGCGCTCTAATACCACACTCCGGCGCGGACCAGGAACGTGTCGCCAGGATTGAAGGGGGATTCGGTGGAGGAGTAATACTGCACCGTTCGCCCGAACACAAAGCCCGACTCCAAACGCCAACTGATGCCGAGATTCGCAGGGCGTCGTTCCCAGCCGGCCAGCAGCCGGTAGTCGCGCATCACCACAATCTGGTCTTGGCCGGTGGCCGACTGCATCGCCCACTGGCTGCCGCCAAACTCCGCTGCGAGGTAGACCCACTGGGAGGCCCGCGTATATTCCCCGATGCGCCAGGCCAGCCGCGGACGGGGAAAAATCAGCTCAAACCGCTTGTCGTCGCTGGGAGTCCAGACCAGCCCGCCAGCTGGCAGCATGTTGACATCGCGACGATCGAGGTAGATCAGCCCGAGCACGGCCCGCAGGTTGTCGTTGACCTCCCAGGCGCCGAATCCATGCCCGGTGATGCGGAGGGCCTGGGAGCTGTCGTTTTTGAAATCGCTGTACCAGCCGGGGGCCACCGCCATATCGACGCCCAACCGCGGGCCCACCTTCCACATCAGGCGGGCCTGCAGATAGGCATCGTAGAGTTCCGATGGCAGATCGACCCCCGCCGGCTGGTCGATAAGGATCGCGCTGAAGCCCGGAGTGATGAGCAGGCCCGCTTCGGCGCCTGGAATGGGAAGCCCCAGGGTGACGGATTGATCCAGATAGGTGAGCCCCAGCCCGTTGCTCCCCAGCTTGGGCAGCTCCGTGAATGTGTAGATCGCCTGCTGAAGAATTCCCGGCTTCACACCAGGCGGGCGGGCCCGGCCCGTCGGCGGGGTGAACTCCTGGCGGGGCTGGCCAGGTGGGGCCAGTTCATCGGCCAGGAGCGGCTCCTGGAGGTCTTGTGGATCACCCAGGGCAGCCAGGCGGATGCGCGGCGCGCCATCATCCTCCACCGGCGGCAACTGCGACACGCCCTCGGCATCAAACGGGCGGAAGGCATCCGGATATTCCTGCTCCGGATCGGCTGCGCACAGCCCGACCCCGGCCAGCGTCGCCGCCAGCAGGATTGCCCAGCCCATCATGCAATTGAGATGCTTCATACGGCCTGCGCTATTCAATAGGCCAGGCTGAGGCGCAGCATCCACGTGTCGTTGAGATCCTGAATCTGCGAACTCTGCGGCGAATGATTGACGTAGTAGAGCTGCCGGTAGAACACATATCCCACCTCGGCGCTGCCTGCCAAACCGTTGGGTGTTTTGGGAATCCACTCGCACCCGCCGGTGATCCGGATGTCGTTGTAATCGAAGGGGGTGATTTCGCCGGTGTTGCCGAAGCCGTTCATGCGGCGGAAGGTCCACGCACCGCCGCCGTATTCACCCGCCATGAAGCCCCACAGCGAGTGTTTGGCGGTCTCCCGAAAGCGCCGTGAGGCCTTGGGGGCGGGGAAGAGGATGTCGTAGCGGGCGTCTGGATTGGGTACCCAGGTCACGCCGATCACGGGGAGAAGTTTGACCTGATTGCGATCGAGATAGGCGATCCCCGCCTTGCCCTGCATCGTGGGCGTGAGTTGCAACGTGCCGACCGCGCGGCCCATGAGGCGCCAACTCTCCCAGACGAACACATCCCAGTTGGTATAGAAGCCGACCCGGAGGCCGAGTTCAGCACCAAACAGTGGCGTGAACTGCGGGTTCCAGGCGGTGTCGAGGAAGACATCGTAGGTGCTTGGTGGCAGGTCGGCCTGCATGGAATTGCTCGTCTGTGGGCCGTCCCACAACTGCAGACCAAAGCCTGGCGTGACCAACAGCGGGGCATGGTTGAGATTGGCTTGCGAATTATGGAAGAAGGGAACCGCAAAGGTGGCCGTGGTGTCGAGTTCATTCACTCCCACGCTGGTGCCGTCGCCGTTGCCGTAGAGATAGGCCCAACTGCCGCGGGCGCCCTGATAGAGGCGCATCGTCTGCTGCACGGTGGGGCTGGCCATCGGATTGGGCACCGCCGGGATGCTGGAGAGGAGCGAGCTATTGGCAGGGGCGGTGCCCTGCGGAGGCACCAGTGAGGGAGGCGCCGTCGAATAGCCGGGATAGCCCGGTATGCCACCGAGTGCCGAAGGGGCCCAGGAGCCTGTCTGGGGCGCTGAGGGAAAAACCTGTGCTGCCTGGGGCGCGTAGGCATCCCAGCCGGCCGGAGGGGGCGAGAGCGAAGGAGGGGCCTGTGCGAGGCGATCGAGCGACGATGCAGCCGGCGACGGCAGCGCGACGGTTTGGGCGCGCAGGGGTGCCATGACGCTGCAGAGGGCGAGCGACAGCCACCATCCCGTCAGTCGGAGAATACGACGCACCAGCGGCACTTCCTCGGTGAGTGGTCCCCGGGGACCGCATCACACCTGAAGAAAATGGAATGAAGAAAAGGATTCAAGTTGGGAAGTACCACGGCCCTCACGCGCCGGTCAAGGTCGCAGGGGGCGTGGAATCTGTCCGGCCACCCCGTAGAATCCCTTCCTTACCGGAATTCCCCCGGCCAGTCTTCCGCAGCCAAGGGGTGCGGGGGTTGGCCCTTTCTGGAGGAATACGGTAAGTGAGGGCATGTGATGGCTGCGCGACTTCCAACCGAGCAAAGAGCAGATGAAGCCGCCTCTGATCCGTTGCGGCGGGAGGTGCTTCTGGCCGGCTGTGGACTCCAGGCCTTTGAACAGTTGGCAGCGACCGGGTCCACCATGGATCGGGCTCGGGAGTGGGCGGCCGATCCCGCCGCGCTTCTGCCAGTGGTGATCGTGGCCGACCGTCAAACCGCCGGCCGTGGCCGGCGGCAGGCGGGGTGGTGGCAGGCCCCCGGCAGCCTGGCCATGAGCCTCGTGCTGGAGGCGGCAGCGGTGCCGGGAGGCTCAGGACCGCGGCCGAGTTGGTCGCTGGCGTGCGGCGTGGCCCTCGCCGAGGCTGTGGCGGCGCTGGAACCCGAACTCGTTCCCCGGGTGCGCTGGCCCAATGATGTGGAAGTGCAGGGGCGGAAGCTGGCGGGCATTTTGGTGGAAACAGTGGCGGGGAGCCGCCTGATCTTCGGAATCGGCGTCAACACCAGCGGCAGTTCCCGCCAGGCACCGGACGGTTTGCAGAAGCGGCTGATCACGCTGCCCGATCTCACCGGCCGGGTGCTGCCGCGGGAGGTGCTCCTGCTGGAGTTTGTGCCGCGGTTCCTCCGGCTGCTGGCGGATGTGGAGCAGGATCCTGCGGTGCTATGGCAGCGGTACCAACCTCTCTGTGCGCTCACCGGGCAGGATGTGGTGGTGCATCAGGCAGATGGCCGAAAGCTGCGGGGCCGGTGTCAGGGCATCGCCAGCGATGGGAGCCTGGTGCTCGACACCGTTGCCGGCCGGCTGCACCTGCTCTCCGGGAGTCTCACCGACCCCGCCGATGTGTGGCGGGATGACCAGTCGACTGCGACGACCTGAGCCGTTGGCGCCGAGCGACGACACAGATCTCCCGCCCACCACTGAAGAGCTGGCGGGCCTGTGGGACAAAACCCCATGAGCGAAACTGGTCGAGCCAGGTGTCGAGGGCCTCGGCACGCGACCACTGCGGCAATTTGAGCGTGGCGATGATGCCCTGCGGGTGGACGCCGGGAGCCGTCACGATCCGCCCGATCGCCTCCAGCGTGCTGACCGGATCGATATTCATGTCGGCCACGATCCAGTCAAACCCCCGGAACTCTTTCAGCCGCACATCGCGGGCGCGCTTGCGCCACTGCACAAAGCCCGGGAGCGCCGCGACGCGCGGATCGACCAGGGCCGGATCGATCGCGGTCACCAACTGCTGAGCCTCAAGCAAGCGCTGGCAGGCGCCACCGGGAGCTGCGCCCAGTTCCACCGCTCGCCCGCCGGGCGGGAGAAGCAGTTCGTGGGTGGCCAGCGCCTCATCGAGTTTGAGCCACGCGCGCGACACCTTGTCGGGTGGCAGAGCGTGGGGATAGGCGCCCCCCGGCCAGCAGGTGTGGAGGCGACCAGCGCGGTGCCAGCCGACCCACCAACGCTCGGGGGAATCAATCACGATGTCCAAAACCAGATCGCCCGGTTCGGCCGGTGCTGTGGCCTGCGGTCTGCACCCCGCCGGGCCGGCGGCCAAGAGGGTGAGCAGGCCCGAGCGGATAGCTTCGCAGTCGGCCTCGATGCGCTCGTCGCGCTTCCATACATGGATGCGGTCGTAGCGATGACCGGCGAGCGCCACCACCTCGGCGCAGCGTGAGGCGATCTCTGCTGCCGCCACCTGGCCAAAGCAACGGACAACGGCGCGGGCAAACACCAGATCGGGGAAAAAATCTTCGGGCGGGTCAAACGGGGGAGACGTCGATCCGGGAGGACTCAGGCGGAAGGTGACCAGACCCCGTCTCCAGACTCCCTTGGTCAATTGCGGAAGGATTTTCCTCTGCCGCTGGCAGAGCATTTCCTCCGCGCCTCCCTGGCAGGTTAAGAGCAGAAAATCGGCTCGGGACGCCGGGGCTGGCGCGGCAGAAAACCCGGGATCGGCGGCGGGAGAAGTGTCCGGCGGGGAGGGAGATGATTCAGGCGGCTGGTCGTGGGCAGGCATCTCCCTATCTTCGCCTGCCCGGAGCCGGGCCGATAGCGGGGGCAGGCAGCCCCGGCGTGGAGCTGTTTTCGAGGGTGTGCAGCCCCGGCGGGGGAAAAATTAGGCCGGCCCGGGCGCCCAAGGGCCCGGGCCGGCCTTTCTCGTCTGAACGCTCACGGTCCCCGGCGAACAATGGTTCAGGCATGCCCGAACCGAACGCCAGGGAGGAGGGTTACTTCTTCTTCTTCTTGGCGACCTTCTTGGCCGCTGCCTTCTTCTTCTTCGCCATAGTGATGGCTCCTTACGACGAGTGCCCGAACACAGAACCCACGGCCGATCCCTCGGGCACTCTCAAGAAGGGACCGGACGACGTATTGTTTTGGACGGCTTCCCCACACGCGTGAACCGCTTCCCGGCTGAGCCCGGGCGGCGAACCGCACCCGCATCGACGAAGCCTTTCCCAACGATGTCTTTCCGGGTGGACATCACACCGCAACCAGACCCGCTTCAATCGCTCCGCATCATCCCGATGAACTGTTTTGTCGATCAGCGAATCCGCTTCACGAACCGTTCATCAACAATGCAACGCGACATCAGATGATGTGTTGTGAAGGATTCGATCAAAGACTGTCAAGAGAAGTCCGCGCAAAAAAACAAAAATTTTTTTGCGACCGCGCGGCGGACCTCCAGAGTGGAGGTCCGCTCAGACGACAGATGCGCGCTGCGATCGACATCTGCGGGCGCGTTTTTTGCGAGGGTGAATCACCCGCGCGCTGCATGCTTCGACGGACGCGAAGCGAGCTCGTGGGCCCATGCCTCAAGCAGCGCAAACTGTTTGGAGAAATCCTGTTCCGTCACGCCGAGAGGGCTCTTGAAGAAGCACGCCAGCCAGGGAAGCGAGCCCCGCTCGCCAGCGCGGTGAGCGCGTTCCACCAATCGCACCAGATCGATCACCAAGGGTGCGGCAAGGATCGAATCGCATCCCTGCCAGACAAACTGAAACGTCATCGGCGTGCCGAGGAAGCCGCGGAAGTGGACGTGGTCCCAGGCGGTCTTCCAGTCGCCGAGGCTCTTGATGTATTCGATCGAGACGTGTGTCTGCGGTGCGTAGCCGAGGATGCTGCCGAGGAGATGATCCTTGCTGCGCACCTTGGTGGCCTTGTTGCGGGGATCGTCCAGCACCCGCCCGTCCATGTTGCCGAAGATGTTGTGGCCCACCCAGCTCATCACGTCGAGGTTGCGTGCGGCAAACATCGGCGCGAGGACGCTCTTTAAGAGCGTCTCGCCAGTCTTGCCATCGCAGCCAGTGTGGGGAACCCCCTGCTGCATGGCCAGTTCGCACAGGGCCGGCGGCGTGGAGCCAGTCGACGGGGTGAAGTTGATGTAGGAGGCGCCCGCTTCAAATGCAGCAATTGCATACAGGCTGCTGGCCGGAACAGGACACGTCTGGGCAGAATCCAGGAGTGGAGCGAGGTCACGGTAGGAGCCGGGGATCGGCAGGGGAGCGGGGGGCTCGGTGGAGGCCACATTCACCACAACGACATGACGCAACCGGTTGGCAGCGGCAAAGGCCTCGATGTCGGCCCGGATTCTCGCGATGGCTGCCCGGGGTGTTTCGACGACGGCGACGATTGCCGGATCGGCCAGTTCGCAGATCTTGTCGCCCGCCGCCACGATCGTGCCGGGGCGCAGGCGCGTTTCGACGGCGGCGAAGAAGTCGCTGGCACCGGCGAGCAGTTCCGGCGTGATCGCCCGGCTCTCCACCCACATCCGCCGCGCCTCGTCTTCCAGGCGGCCGGAGCGGATATCGTGGCCGCCCACCACGATCTGATCGAATCCAACGAGGTCGAGTTGCGTGAAGGGATCGAGTGCGGTGACCAGACCGATCGGCTCAACCGCCTGGCGAGCCAGCGCTGCCAGCCCCGTCATGGCGGTGGTCGCCACGCCCCCCTTGGCGCCAATGAGCCACATCCCGATCGCTTCTGCAGACATGAAAAGAGTTTCCGCGGTGAGTGCCGTTGTGCGCCCACGTCACGTGGGAAACGCTGGGAAAAATCGCCCAAGCTGGTATCATGGCATGCGGTTGTTCGCCACGCAAAACGGTGTGGCCCCAATTCCGTCACAGGAGCGTCCTCCCTACCAGCATGGCTTCGACACCACGACCGTCTGCGGGGCTGCAGTTGGCCCAACGCATGGCTTCGCTTGAACCATCGGCCACATTGGCCATGGCAGCCCGAGCCGGGGCAATGGCCGCTTCCGGGGTCGATGTCATCGACCTCTCGGTGGGTGAGCCCGACTTCCCCACGCCGGAACACATCTGCCGCGCTGCCGAGGCGGCCATCCGGGCTGGCAAGACGAAATACACTCCTGCCGCCGGCATCCCGGCCCTGCGGGCGGCCGTCGCCGCCGATTACACCCGCCGCAGCGGTCTGCCGGTGACTGCGGCACAGGTGGTGGTCTCCAACGGCGCCAAGCACTCGCTCCACAACGCCTTCACGGCGCTCATCAATGAGGGGGATGAGGTGATCGTTCCGGCGCCCTACTGGGTCAGCTACGCGGAGTTGATCAAGCTCTGCGGTGGCCGGCCGGTGATTCTGCCGACCCGCCTGGAGGATGATTTCAAGCTCCGTCCTGCCGCGCTGCGCGCTGCGCTCACACCAGCCACACGCATGTTGCTGCTCTGCTCGCCCAGCAATCCGACGGGGGTCGTCTACTCCGCCGAGGAACTCGGAGCGTTGGCCGATGTGGCCCTGGAGGCGAATCTCGGGGTGGTGGCCGACGAGATCTACGACCAACTGGTCTTCGACGGCCGGCCAGCCGTGTCGTTTGCCACCTTGCGTCCCGGGTTGGCGCAGAACACCGTAGTCGTGGCCGGCGTGAGCAAGACCTACTCCATGACCGGCTGGCGCATTGGCTGGACGATCTGCCCGGAGCCGCTGGCCAAGGCGATTGGCAACCTGCAGAGCCAGGAGACCAGCAACCCCTGCAGCATCAGCCAGCACGCGGCTCTGGCGGCACTCACCGGTCCGCAGGAGTGTGTGCAGGAGATGTGCCGGGCGTTCCAGCGGCGGCGCGATCTGGTGGCTGGCCGGCTGGCGGCGATGCCGGGCGTGCGCCTGCCCACCATCGGCGGAGCCTTCTACGCATTTTTCGATATCTCTGCAGCCCTTGCCCGTGGCCGCAACGGCACGACGAGCGCCCAGTGGTGCGAGGCCTTGCTGGAGAAGGAGCATGTGGCACTGGTGGCCGGCAGCGCCTTCGGGGCGGAGGGGCATGTGCGGATGTCATTCGCCGCCGCCGAGGAGAAGCTTTCCTCTGGCCTCGACCGGATCGGCAGATTTGTGCAGGCGTAGCCGGCTGCAGCCTAGCAGGCTGTGGATAAAGTGCCGCATCGCTGGAGGTGATGCCCGCCGACCGTGGAAATCCTCGGCGTTTCCACCGGTCGGCAAAGTGGACTGACTTCAATCCAAAGGGTCAGGGATGACTTTTTCCACGGACAGCCAGAGCGGCCTGAAACGTTATGGCCTGCCCGGCTCGCCCGCAGGGCAGCACGCTCAAGCCCACCACGAGAGGGCCAACTACAGCGGCAGGGCCCGCAGGTTGCGGAACTCGACTTTCATCTTCACGCCGGCATGGATCTGCAGCCCCACCGGCCCGGGCTGGGCGTACTTTGCATTGGTGTACCGCGTCACCTGGTGGCCATTGAGCCAGACGGTGAACGTGTCTCCCCGGGCTTCGATGCGGATGCGGTTCCAGTCGTCGGGCTTCCATAGCTCGTCTGTGCGTTTGGCCTGCCCATCCTCCGGATAGCCGCCGGTATAGAAGGAGCAGGTCATGTCGCGTTTGAGCTTCCGCGAGGTGCCGATCTGCAGTTGCAGTTCCGGCTGCCGCAGCATGATGCCGCTATCGATTTCGCCGGAGAAGCGCACCTCACCCTCGACGATCACATCGCCGTAGACTTCTTCCGTGTAGAGCATCGAGCCCTGTTTGGCCTCGTCGCTGGCACCGATCAGAACGCCGTCGATCACGTGCCAGTAATCCTCGGCGGGCACTTTCCAGCCAGCCAGATCGCGGCTGTTGAAGATCGGCTCAAGCGACTCGCTCGGGGGCGGCTCATCAGCCCGCGCCGCAGTCGCCAGCAGGCACACCAAGAGCAGCAGAGGATTGGCAAGAGAACGCAGGGCCATGGCGGAGACTCCGGCGAATGGGTAGAGATGACCAGATATGAAGTGTAATCGTGCCGCCGCAGGGGGCACAGGAGCGTGGAGGGCGTCCGAATGACCACCTTGAGCAGAAGGCCTCTGCAGCACCGTACGATCGGCATTGTGCTGGCCGGTGGATCCTCCACCCGGCTCAAGCGCGACGGCCAGCCGGTGCCGGGAGGGAAAATCTGGCTCCAGGTGGCGGGCCGCTCGCTGGTGGAGAGTGTCTGCGCCCGGCTGATGGACGAGCTGGGGGAGGTGATCGTGGTGGCAGGCCCGGGGCAGGCTCTGCCTCCGCTCCCCGCTGGCGTGGTGGTGATCGCCGATACGCGTCCCGGGTCTGGGCCATTGGCGGGCTTGGCCGATGGTCTGCGAGCTGCCGTCTCCTCCGCACAGTCAGGGGGTTTGCCCGACCCCCGTCAGGCGCTGGTCGTGTCGGCCGATGTGCCGCTGATCAGCCCGGCAGTGATCCGGTTGCTCTGTGGGGCACTCGCCGGCGGCACGCCTCAGGCCGGCGAACCGGAGCAGCGAGGGCCGCTGTGGGCAGTTCCGCTCGTCGCAGGCCACCCGCAGGTGCTCCTCTCGGCGGTGGACCTGGCGGTTCTGGCCGAGGCGGAAGCCTATCTGGCCACCGGTCGCCGCGATCCCCGGGGGCTGCTTGAGAGCCTGCAAACCCGGGCGCCGCACCTTGTGCGCATCCTGCCTGAGGCGGAGTTGCGGGGGGTGGATCCGCAGTTGGAGTCGTTCCTCGATATCGATACATGGGACGATTTTCTGGCTCTTGGTGGCCAAAGTCATCCCAAACCCTCGTGACCCCAGTCAGGCCACCTCGCCACCGGCGCAAAACCCTGCAGCCGTGGTGAAAAGCTGACCTACGGGAAATGGGGGGCTGACTTCTATACTTCGCCGTATGGCGACGCGAGAAAACCGAACACTGGAGGGTGAGCGGCGTCCGCGGCGGCGGTGGGCTGTCTCTCTGCTGACGGGCTTGGCCGTGGGCGGTGTGCTGGTCTGGCTGGCCCCGTTGGCGCTGGTGCTCACAACGCTGCGAAACCGGCCCCTCGAAGCGGCCTTTGCCGGCATCGACGGGCGCATCCGCAGCCGGGCGGCGACATGGTCGTGGCTGGGCGCGAGTGAATACCGCGATGTCGTGCTCACCGATCGCAACGGCCGAGTCGTCGCTGCCGTGCGCCGCATTGTCATCGACCGCGGGCTGCTGTCGCTGGCCTTCGATCCGACCCATTTGGGCACCGTGCGCCTGATCGGCAGCGAGGCCTTGGTGGAGGTGCGTCGCGGCGGCAGTACGCTGGAGGATGTGCTCGCCCCTTGGTTGGCCGCGCGGGGCCAGGGTCCGAAAGTGCCGTTGGCATTCGAACTGGAAGTGGTTGACGGGGCGATCGAACTGGTCGACCTGGAGCGCCAGAATGCGTGGCGGATCACGGAGCTGCTGGCAGCAGGCACCGTGCGTGCCGATGCCACGCTGGCTGGTTGGGCCGTGTCGGGACGGCTCGTCCACACCCAAACGCCGGCCGGTGATCTGGCTGCTGCGTTCGCGCAGGCGCCACCCGCAGGCGGGTCTGAGACATCGGCCCCCACGCGTCTGGATCGCACCACGATCGCCGCCGGGGCAACGGCGACACTTTCGCGCGGCGGTGGTTGGTCGGTATCGTCGCCCGAGGCTCCGGTAGCCGCGGCGCCGCGGGAGCTGGCCATTGCCTGCAATCGGGTGCCGCTGGCGATCTCGCGCGTGTTGGCGACGCGCTTTGATGCCGAGTATTCGCTGCAGGGACTGGCCGATGTGCGCCTCGACATCCAGCTGCCGCTGGCCCCCGGCCAGCGGGCGCAGCCGCAGGGAACGCGGATCGCCGGCATGGTGTCGGGGGCGGGGCTGGCACTGTGCCGGGCCGATACCCAGGAGGAGTTCTTCGCCCTGGAGCGTTGCGAGGTTCCGCTGGATGTCTCGCTGGAGGGCCCGATGCTCACCATCCGCGAACTCAAGGCCTCCTCTTCCCTGTTCAAGGCGGAAGCCTCCGGCCGTATCGGCCTGCCGCAGGGAGATTCATGGGAGTGGGCCGAATCGCTCATCGGTGATGATTTCGCGCTGGCTGCCGACATCGATCTGGCTGCGGCTGCCCGGGCGATCCCCGGCGGGCTGCAGGTTCGCCCCGATGTGCGCATCACGGCGGGACAGTTGCAACTGGCCGCCGCCGCCCATGCCGAGGGGGTGGAACGCGTGCTTGAGGTGCGGGCCGCCTCACGTGATCTCGGTGCGGTGCAGGGGAAGCGGCAGCTGCGGTGGAGTGAACCGTTCATCGCCTGGATGCGGGGAAAACGGGGGCCCGCCCGGGGGGAACGCCTGCGCATCGAAGAGGCGCGGCTGGCTTCGTCGGCGGTGGAAGTATCGGCCGCAGGCACGTCGGAATCGTCCAGCATCCAGTGGACCGTTGACATCGCCAAGCTGGTCAACGAGGCGGCCGAACTGTTGGACCTGACCGATGCGAAAGTCGCCGGCACCTCCCGCGGCAGGCTCGATATCGACCGCGTGCCGGCGACCGGTGTTTCGACGGCGCGGCTCTCGGCGGTGTTTGGCAACCTGCTGATGCAGGCCGAAGGCCAGCCGGAATGGCGCGATGCGGAGATCACGATCGATGCCGAGGCTGCGGGGAGCCTGACGGGCGGAGCGGCGGTTCTCGATAGCCTTTCGGCGCAGGTTTCGGCAGCCGACGACCGGTTCAAAATGGCCCTCTCCGGCGGAGCGATCCTCAACACGCAAGCCCTCTGGTCGGCGGCGCTTTCCGGCGCACTCGGCAGCCGGGAACCGGCTCGGATGCCCTGGATGCGCCCCGTGCCGCAATCGGAGGGAGTGGCGGTGGAATGGTCGTTGGCGGGGGATATCGGGCGCTGGCAGGCCCGGCTGGGATGGTTGATGGGTGGGTTGCCAGCCGCGGGCGTGAGGCTCGCCGGCCGCGTGCAGGCGTCGGCGGCGCTGGCTGGTCGAGGTGATGACTGGCAGATCGCGCGTGCCAGCGCCGAGTTGGAAAACCTGGTCGCTACCGGCCCCTTCGGCACCATCAGCGAACCGCGTGTGGTGGCGACGGCTGCCGGCATCTTCAATCCCATCACCGGCCGCATCGAGATTTCCTCAGGGGAGATGCTCTCCGCCACGGCCTCGCTGCGCACCGGTGGGTTTGCCTTGCAGCCGGTCCAGGCTGTCGATGGCGGCCCGCTGTGGCAGGCTCTGGCCAGTTGTCGGGGCAAGGCCCAGTGGCAGGCCGATGTGGGGCGCCTCGAAAAGTGGTGCATCCCAGCGGAGGAGGCTGTGCGGTGGCCCGTCAGCGGTCGGGTGTGGGGGGCTGTGGAGGTGCAGGAGACGCCCGCCGGTCTGAATGTGCTCCTCGATGCCACCGGCAACCAACTCGGACTCGCCGCCGCGCAGCTCCCCCGGGCTGGCGCTGTTGTGAGCGCACCACCCACTGAAGTGTGGGCCGAACCACGGGCCCGGTTACTGGTGGAGGTAACCCGCGGCAACGCACTCGTCCCCGGCCAACGACCCCCCGGTGAGTTGACGATCAACCGGCTGAGCGTGGAGTCGTCTACGCTCGCCATGGCTGCCAGCGGCCGGCTCACGCAGGCAACGAATACACCGCAGGTGGAGTTGGGAGGATCGCTCACCTACGACTGGGACATGCTCTCGCGCCTCTTGGTGCCCTGGACCGGCGGGCGTGTGCGGTTGGTGGGGGCTGCCGGTCGTCCGTTCATGTTCCGCGGCCCACTGACACATCTCCCGCTGGTGGCGCTGGGACAAAAGCCGCAGGGCCCGGCCGCGGAACCGGCGCCGGCAGGTGCTGCTGCAGTGAACCTCCCCGCAGACTGGCTGGCGACATCGGGTGGGGCACGCGAGGTGGCTGCCCAGATTGCCCTGCCGGTTGCCGCAGAGAAACAGCCGGCCGATCCCACGCAGGGGGAGTGGCTCCGCGCAGTGACGATCGACACCTCCACCTCCTGGACGGCGGCCGACATCGATGGTTTTCAGATCGACGCAGGCGAGATGATGGTGCGACTCTTCGAAGGCCAAGTGGCCTTGGGCCCCTTTGATATCTCCGCCTCGGGGGGCCGGCTGCGGGCGGCTCCCTGGATCAAGCTCCTGCCGGCGCCGGGAGAAGTGATCGTGCCTCCCGGCCGGATCGCCGATCGTATTGCGCTCTCTGGGAAGGTGTGCGAGCGCTGGATTACCTGGATCGCACCCCTGCTTGGATCTTCGACTCATACACAGGGTGTGGTGAGCGTCGATCTCGCCGGCGCACGGCTGCCGCTGGCCGATCCGCTGGGGGGAGAGTGCGCCGGGCAACTTGTATTTGAAAATCTCGAGGTGACCCCCGGCGCCACGATGGCCCCGCTGGCCAACCTGCTGGTCAAGCTCCAATCGGCGGTCGACCCCCGCTTTGCCTTCGGCGATAAGGCGGTGTTGCTGCGGGTCAGGCCACAACCGGTGCGGATGAGGTTAGCCGGCCGGCGCCTCTGGCAGGAGGGGCTGACGATGGACATGGGGCAACTCGTCGTGCGCTCGGAGGGGAGCGTGGGGGGGGATGGCTCACTGGCCATGACCGTGGAGATCGCCCTGCGTGCGGAGCTGGCCGGAACAACTCCGGTGGTGGCGCAATTGCTGCGCACGCCGCTGGTGATTCCGCTCACGGGGACGGTCGAACGGCCCCAGTTGGATGCCGGTTCCATCGACACGATGGTGGCCCGTATTGTGGAGAACACCGCGCAGGCGGTGCTCAACGACGGGATCAATCGCGGATTGCAGGGGCTGGAGGAGGCGTTTGGCAATCCTCAGCCTGTGCCCGCTCCCTGACCGAAAAAACGAAAAAGGTGCCAGCCACCAAATCTGGGAAAGATGCGCAAGAACACGACCCAAACCACGTAGATTTGGTGGCCGGCACCTTTTTATCTGGTTTTTCGCAGGCGTCTGTCGAGTCCGTCGATGAGGCGTTGCATCTGCCGGCGGTAGGTAAAATGCTCCACCTCCAAGGCATGGCGGGGAGTGTTGATGTGGCGGATCCCCCCCCGGGCTCTCTCTTCGCTGCCGCCAGCCTGCCGCTGCCGGTAGAGCCAGGCGGAAGCGGCCGGCGAGCAGGTGCGGGCCAGTGCCATTCTGGCGATGACCTGAGCCTGCAGGTCGGTGAGCCCCCACTGTCCGCTGTCGGGTTGGATCAATCCGCAGATGGCGATGTCGTCGCGCTGGGGGTGGAGCATGTTTAAAAAGAGTTGGGGGATTCCCTGCCGCATGCAGAGACTCTCCGGATCGATCCAGGGAAGCGCGAGCCGATAGCCGGTGGCACAGATCACGATATCAAACGCCTCTCGGGTGCCGTCGGCGAAGACGACAGTGGAACCCTCAAAGCCCTTCACGCCACCAGCCGGCACGATGCGCCCGGAATCGATGCACTCATAGAGGGAGTCGTTGATCACCGGATGGGCTTCCCACAGCCGGTGGTCGGGCTGGGGCAGCCCATGCCGCCAGGGGAGGCCGATGGTGTGGTCGATGGCGCGCAGGCTGAGGAAGCGGCGCAGCCACAGCGGCAGACCCATCTTGAGCAGGCGCTCCAAACGGAGATCGGCCGGCCGGCCCCGGATCTGGCGGGGCGCGACAAAATACCCCCGGCGGGTGGAGTGCACGGTGTGCGCGGCATGGCGGGAGCATTCCACCGCGATGTCGCAGCCTGAATTGCCACCGCCGATCACGAGCACGCGCCGGCCTCCGATCGGCAGCGGCTCTGTTGGCGATTTGTAATCGCAGGCATGGAGCAGGCTGCCGGAGAACGTGCCCGGAATCTCCGGCCACAGCGGCTCGCGGTTGTGGCCGCTG
Source organism: uncultured Planctomycetaceae bacterium (assembly GCA_903885565.1). GTDB lineage: Bacteria > Planctomycetota > Planctomycetia > Pirellulales > UBA1268 > CAISJI01. The sequence goes on along the minus strand of CAISJI010000230.1, from coordinate 110,431 downwards.
GCAATCACCAAGCCTGCGCACGCAAAAGCCCCCTGCTCTGCCACCTCGACCACCCAGCCACCATCCCTGCCAGCCGGGCGCACGCTTTTTACAGCGGAGTGCGGGCGAATGTGAGGCAGGAGTTGCCAATGGGCAGCGTAGGCCCGCAGGTATTCCAGGCACTGCTGATGGTTGGGATGCGTGGGCCATTCCCGCGGCATGGGAAAATCTGTGTAGGCGGTGAGCGTTTTGGAGCTGATCAGGCGCGTGGAGGCAAAGACGCTCGAGGCTCCAGAACCAAAATTCCAGTTCCCCCCTACTCCCGCCTCCCGCTCCAGACAGACCGCCGGAAGGCCCACAGCCAGCAGGTTTTTCAGCGCCGTGAGCCCCGATGGCCCTGCCCCGATCACGCACCATGGCCTCGGCTTGAGCGTCATGATCGCGCCTGCAGCAGGACCGCGGCCAGCCGCTCAAGATCGTTCGGGGTGTGGTGCCAAGCCACGCTCGCCCGCACGAGGCTCCGCCCATCCGGCACGCTCGGGGGGCGGATGGCCGGCACAAACATCCCGGCCGCCGCCAGCCGCCCAGCCAGCGCCACTGCCGCCTCAGCTCTCCCGGCCACCACTGGCACGATGTGGGCCGCGGCACCGTGGAGCGGGATACCCTGACGGGTGAGATCGTCGCGAAATGCGGCTGCCGTGGCGAGCAGTTCACAGCGCCGGTGCGGTTCGGCTGCCAGCAGTTCGATCGCCTTGGTGCCCGCGGCGGCCACGGCGGGGGGATGGGCCGTGGAAAAAATCCAGGCGCGGGCGGTATGCCGCAGCCAGTGGATCAGGTGGCTGCTGCCGGCCACAAACCCACCGGCTGCTCCCAAGGCCTTGGAGAATGTGCCGACGCGCACGTGAACTCCACTTGCGCAGGAGGCCGCCTCGACTAACCCGCTGCCCCGCGCGCCGAAAACGCCGGTGGCATGCGCCTCATCCACCATCAGAATCGCGCCGTGGCGGTGGGCCACGGCACACAGATCGGCCAGCGGAGCGAGCGTGCCGTCCATGGAGAACAGCGTGTCGGTGACAATCAACTTCCGCTCGGCGCGCGACTCGGCCAGCAGTGTCTCAAGGGCCAGCATGTCGCGATGGGGATAGACACGCACATCCGCCCGTGACAGCCGGCAGCCATCGATGATGCTCGCATGGTTGCGGGCATCGCTGGCCACACAATCCCCCGGGCCGACCAGCGCAGGAATAGTGGCGGTGTTGGCAGCAAACCCACTGGGAAACACCAGCGCCGCCTCGACATCCAGCAAGTGGGCGACCGCCGCTTCGAGCGCGGCATGGGCCTGCGAGTGGCCGCTCACCAGCGGACTGGCTCCCGCGCCAAATCCCTCCGCACAGGCGGCACGGGAGGCAGCCTTGGTGAGACGCACATCGCCAGCGTAGCCGAGGTAGTCGTTGGAACCGAAGTTGACGAGGGAGCGTCCATCGAGCACCACCTCTCTGCCCTGCCGTCCGCTGCGCACGCGGTCGGGCCGCTCCAGTCCCTCTGCCCGCAGGAGTTCCATGGCTGGGGCGATCCAGGCCAAGGGTTCTGGCAGTGGCGCCGCGGGAGGGCGGGGAGGAGGCGTGGCGGGGGTGGGGGAGCAGGGCATGGGTGCATTATGCCGCGCCGAAGCGTGCCGCGTGCGGAAGCAGTCCCCGCCCAGAAGCAATCACGTGCGGGCCAGTTTTTCAATGGTGCGAAACTCGGCCGCAGTGACGGGCTGTACCGAAAGGCGGCTGCCGCGGCGAAGCAATTCCATCCCCGCCAGTGATTTGAGACCGCGCAGTTCATCGAGCGACACCTGCCGGGGAAATATCTCCACCAGCCGCACATCGACCCGCGACCAGACCGGGTTGTCGGGAGAGGCTCGTGGATCGTGGTAGTCGCTGCTGGGATCCCAGGCGGTTTCATCCGGATAGGCTGCGCGCACGATCTCCACCGAGCCCGCCACCGCCGGCGGCTTGGCATTGGAGTGGTAGAAGAGCGCCTTGTCGCCCAGTTGCATAGCCCGCAAAAAATTCCGGGCCTGATAATTGCGCACCCCCTCCCAGCCGGTGGTCTGGTTTCGCTGCCGGGAGAGATCCTCAATGGAGAAAACGGTGGGCTCGCTTTTGACCAGCCAGTAGTGCATGAGGACGCGCCGTGAAGGAGAGGGAGGGGGGCTCTGCGGGAATTAATTCTTCAGGCCGAGTTGCTTGCGACGATCTTCCATCGCCCTTCTGTATTCATTGTATTGGGCACGTTGGATTGGGCTGGTGCGGTCGATAAAGTCCTTGCGGGAGCGGATGCGGTTGGCCTCCGCGTTGGGGGAGGGCTGGGCGGCTGGCGCCGCCGCCGCGGGCCGCTGCTGGCTGGTCTGGGAAGGCTGCCCTCCGGGAGTGCCCGCTTGTGCTCCCCGATTGCCCCCCATCATGTTCAGCAAAGAGTTGCTCGCCTCCCACGCCTTGCGGAGCATTTCAAACTGTCGGATCTGGCGGTCGAGTTCGGCCTGCCGCTGCTGGGGCGGCTTGGTGAAATAGGAATTCATCTGCCCCCGGAAGTACATCGCGACGAGATCTTGGCCCGACTTCTCTGCGGCGGGCTTCAGGTGTGGCGGGAGGGCATCCATCTTCTGTCTGATCTGCCCCATGGCGGCGATCCCCGCCGCTGCCTCGACAAACGTTGTGGGCCCTCCAGATTCGACATATTTCTGCTCCAGATCCTGATGCATCTTCTGGATCTCGACGACCCGCGGATCGGTGGTGAAGCGCACCCATCCGCCTCCCCAGAGAATCAGAAACCCCAGCAGCAGCGTCAGGATCGCTGCCACCGCCAAGCGCCGCCGCAACCGGGGCTTGTCGCGACGTGGGACTGAGGCCAGACGTGGCTGGGAGGCTGTCGACATCGCGAGGGAAACACTTTCCAGTTTCGGCCGCATGGCCGGCACGGGTGGAGATCGGGTTGCATCAGGCTGCAGGGATCAGCGGGGCGGGCCGCCGCCGGGGGGCAGGCCGAGCGCCTTGCGCCGCTGTTCAACTTGAGAGAAGTATTCCTGGAACTGCGCCCGTTGCTGCGGTGTGGTGCGGTCGATCATCTCCTTGCGCGACATGCCGCGGCCCATCGGGCCGGACGGTCGCGAAGGTGCTGCCGGCAGCGCTGCCGCCGCGGTCGATCCTGTCTTGGTCGATCCTGCCGCGGTCGACCCCGCCGCATTCGATCCCGCTGCAGGCTGGCCCCCAGGCCTCGCCCCGCCGACCCCCATGAAGCGCATCGCCGTTTGGCCCGCTTCAAAAGCCTTGCGCATGAATTCCATCTGGCGGATTTCGCCGTCGATATAGGCATCGCGCTTCGAGGGGGGCAAGGCGAAGTAGCCGTCGACCCGCGCCTGCATGTACTGCATCATGATCGACCTCCCCTCCGCCATCGCCTGTGGCCGCAGTTCCTCAGGCAGGCTCTGCATCTTGGTCATCACGGTGCCGATTGCCGCCACTCTTGCGGCGGCATCGGTGAAGTTTTTCGGACCTTCCGTGGGAGAAAACTGCTTGGCCAAATCGCGTTGCATCTGCTTCAGTTCCGTGACCCGCGGATCCTCCGCCCGGCCGAGCCAGCCGAGCCACCAGGCTCCACCCCCCAGCAGGCACAGGACAAGCACCAGCAGCGGTGCATAGCGGCGCAGCGGGGTTGACTGTGGGGAGGGAGACGGAGCGGAGGAGCGCTTGGGGAGGGCCATGGTGGGTGCTCTTGAGGGGCCAACTGCCCGGGGAGGGGAGAACAACCCAAATTGTGGCGTGGCGGCTCGGGCAAGGCAACGTTGACTCCCTGCAGCAGGCAACAGATCCCGGGCGTATCGGCCCGCCAACCTCTGGCGGTGTGGGAAGAGTGCGTGGAGACTGCCGTGCCGCGGAGTCGGCCGGGCCAAAAATTCGGCATATTCCTCACAATCCTTCAAGGTGGCAGCCCCCTGACCACGAATACAACAGCGTCGGCAGCTTGCCGTGGCGGGCTGGCACTCGGGGATATGGTGCTGGCGGGTCGGCAGGATACTGCAACATGCGCGGCGTGGCTCACGATCTCATCTACTTTCTCCACATCCCCAAAACATCGGGCACCAGCGTGCATCAGGTGTTGCAGCAGGTGTACGGCGGCAAGGCCGCTTCCGCGCCGCTCTTGTGGGATCATCTGCTGGCCCGGGGCTATCTGATCAATGCCCGCACCAAGGTGGTGACGGGGCATTTCGGCGGGCTGTTGCCGCTGTGGATCAAGTCGATGCCCAGGGTGATTACGATGCTCCGCGAGCCGATCGCCCGCGCCGTGTCACACATCAACCATGTGCAGCGGGAGCCGCAGCATCCGCTCTACGGGGTGGCCCGGGGTCTGGGCATTGTGGACTATTGCAACCACCCGGTGCTCAAGCGCACCGTCTCCAATTTTCAATCGCGGTACCTCGCGTCGTGGAGTTTTTCAGCGGCCTTGCTGCAGCGCCGCGGGGAGAGCGCTCGGGCTCATGGCGAGGCCTCCGTCCGGTTCGAGAACGCGCTCTACGATCTTGATGAGAACTACGGCCTGCACGACGCGGCCGTTCGGGCGCTCAACAGTTTTAACGCCGTGGGGCTGTGCGAAGCGCATCGCGCCTCGCTGCAACTCTTTGGCCGCGTGTTGGGTTGGCGGCCAGAATCGATCAGGGCACCGCAACTCAATGCCAGCGCCACGGGCCAGCACGATGTGGAGGGGCTCTCGCCTGAGGAACTCGCCGCCCTGCGGGGCCTCAATGCCGTGGACGAGCCGGTCTATCGCCATGGCTGTGCGATCTTCGCCGATGCCTGCCGGCGGCTGGGCGTGTGGCTGGAGTCAGACGCGAAAGCGGCAGCGTAGCTGTCGGTGGCAACCGTCTTCCATCCACAGCCTGCCACCTGCCAAAACAGCGAGGGGGCCGGACGCGTGGCGTCCGACCCCCTCTGTTTTCACTGTTTCTCCCGGTCACGAGCGGACCGTGAGAAGCGAGCAACTAGCAACCCTTCCGGCACAGACCCTTGCGGGCTTTGCCACAGCTCTTGCCGCCGGCGGAGCCGGTGCAGCCGCAGGCGTCGCCCGAGGCGTCGCTGGTGCAGCCGGAGCAGGCATCAACCGGAACTTCCACGTTCACCGTGCGGCAAACCTTGACCGCCACCTGCTTGGTGACGCACTTCGGCACGCACACCGTGTAGGACTGGGTCTTCGTCTCGCACACGTTGTCATACATCGTGACGCAGTAGTTGGCAGTCCGCTGCTGCGGCACCATCACCGTGTAGCACACTTCCTTGGAGCGGGTCTCGGGCACGCACTTGTTGACCGTGTAGCTCGCAGTCCGCGTTTCACAGCGGGACTTGCGGACGCACTCGGTACGGGTGCGGGTCTCGGGAACCATCTTCGTGACGCAGTAGGTGCCGGTGCGGACTTCCTCACGGCACTTCTGAATCTTCACCGTCCGGGTGCGGGACTCGGGCACCATCTTCGTGACGCAGTAATTGCGGGTCCGCGTCTCGCAGCGCGACAGTGTCACGCAGTAGTTGCGGGTCCGGGTCTCACAGCGGCTCTTGTTCACGCAGACCGTGCGGGTCCGATCTTCCATCCGGCACTTCTTCACGCAGTAGGTGTAGGGCACCTGCTCCGACTCGCACTTCCAGCTGGTCGACTCGATCTCGCGGGTCTCGCATGTGGGAACCCACTTGCGGCAGCAGACCGTCTTCGGGCAGCAAGGATTGCCGTCGGCGTCATACTTGCCGTTGGCAGAGATTTCCTTGACGTCCGTCTCCCAGTGGCCGCCACGCACCGTCACCGTCTTCATGCTCTTGACGGGAACGCGCTTGGTCACGGTCCGGTAGCCGGTCATCTGCTCGGTGTAGGGAACACGCACCTGGTAGCTCTGCTCGATCTGCTCGGTGTAGGGAACATTCACCGTGTAGCTGGCAGTCCGCTGCTCGGTGTAGGGAACCTTCACCGTGTAGCTGGCCGTCTTCTCTTCCTTCACCGGCACCATAACCGTGTACGCCTGCTCGACGCACTCGGTGTAAGGAACCTTCACCGTCCAGTTGCGGGTCTTCTCTTCCTTGACCGGCACCATGACCGTGTAGTTCTTCTCGATCTGCTCGGTGTAGGGAACGCGAACCGTGTACTCGCGGGTGCGGGTCTCGGGCACGCTTGTCATCACCGTGTAATCAACCGACTTGGTCCGGGTCTCGGGCACGTTGACCGTGTAGGAACGGGTCCGCTGCTCGGTCCGGGGAACGCGCTTCGTGACGGTGTACGACCGCTCACGCTGCTCCTTCGCATATTCCGTGACGTTGACGTCACGCATCTCAGTCACCCACTCACGACGCTGCACGGTCTTCGTGCAGGCACCGGCGGAGACGCCGTCGCTGGCAATCGCAGCCGACTCGCCCTCGACGATTGCCGACTCGCCCTCGACGATCGCCGACTCGGCAACCGGGGCAGCCACTTCAGCAGCACCACCCACCAGCACGGAACCGGCAGCGGGAGCCTCGATCACTGCGTCCTGGCTGCGGGCAAAACCGCTGCCCGAACAGATCGCCGCGGCGGCAACCCACGGCAGAAAGCCAAATGTCAATCGCTTCTTCACAGAATCCTCCGGATGGAAAAAAAGAAAAACGCCTATCAAACGGTTCGCGAACACACGTTTCCGGGCATCTCGTAAGCGCCACCCCCAGTGGCGGCGGCTACGGCTGGGCCCGGTTGAGCCTGCCATTGCCAACCCAGCCGGTGCGGAAACGTACGTGGCGTTGTTCCGCAGTCGGCAGGGTTTGCGCGAGTGGCAAACTCACACCAGTGAATCGATCTTTCCGGACCCGAAAACTCACCCGGGCTGAGAAAAAGCCGTTTGGAACGGTCGTGCCGGTCGGGCGGCCGCTCCCGCCGGCCGGGCCATCCTCGGCCAATAAAAAAACCGGCCGGGTACCCCTGTGGGCACCCGGCCGGCGACCGGATCAGTGGGAAGGGGGCTGATGGCCCCACATCCCTTGTGACTCATCCAACCTACTGCGTGCAGCAACTGCCGCACCCGCTGGGAGCACTGGCGGTGCTGCAGCAGCTCGCGGCCTCAGCCACCGCCTTGCCGCCGGAGCAGCAAGAGCAATCGGTGCAGACACACGCTGCCCCTTGGCAGCACCCGCAACACTGGCAGGTTTGGCAACCGCACGAACCGTTGGCCACCACGGGGGTGGTAGGAGCAAGGGCCAAAGCGGCCCAGAGCAGAAAGCTATTCATGGGAAAAATCCTTGGAAAAGTGAAAACTGGAAGAAATCGGTACCACCGCACCATGCGGGGGCACATCTGACAGAAACCCGCAGGTTCCTGAGGACGCCACGGACATTCGCCTCACGGCTACCGAAGGGCAGCCGTCAGCGAAAGTGACCGCGGCCGATTCACTCCCTCCACACTCCAAAGAGCACCCGCGCCGGGCGGACGGGGATTGATGTCTCCGCCAGCCACAGCGTCCCCAGCGCCCGAGGCGCCAGTTCCTGATCAATCGTGGCCGGGCCGGTGCAGGCGACTGGCCACGCCTTGAGATCATGTTCTTGCTTCGCGATTCGCGTAGGAGGCAAGCCCTCCTGCGGGCCGAGTTGGCACTGGCAGGTTCCCTCGACCTCTGCACGCGGAATCTCACCCGAGGCGGGGGCTGCACTGCAGCAGGCAGCCACCGGCCGAGCGGCATGGACGGCGACGGGCGTCGCGGCATCTGCGATCGGGGCCGCGCCAGTGGCGTGGCAGCAGCCCTTCTCGCAGGCGTCGCAGACGCCCGGGGAGACCAGCGAGGCGGCGGCAAACAGCACAGCCAGGCAGAGGCGCGGCACGACCGATCCGGAGAAACTCCGGAGTAGCGGTCTCGTGCGTGCTGCCCTGCCAGTCATGCTGAAAAACCCTCCAGTTGAACCCGGCGACCGACGTTGCCATCGAGCGGCCGGGAGCCTCGTGATGCTTCCCACCGGAGCGACACATCCGGGGGAGGACATGTCGCATCCAGAGATTGATACGCAGCCTCCCCGCCGCTGGTTCACGCGCAGCGAAAATCGGGGACGGGAGCGATTTCCAGGAAACGGCTGGGAAATTGGCTCCCGTCCCCGATTTCCGCCCAGATTTGGTGGCTGGCACCTTTTTCCGTATTTGCGAAAGTCGGGGCCGGCTGCAGTGGCACCGGAAAAAACAGTGAGGGGAGCAGGATCGTGAGTGAGTCCTGCTCCCCTCCGGTTGGCTGCGCTGGGGCGTTATCAGACGGCCAGCTTCGCTTTCAGTCGGCGGCGCTCCAGCAGGCCGAGGGCGCCGGCGACGAGGGCGACAACGTTGCCCATGCCGCTGGGATCGATTTCAGGCACCGGACTGGTGCGGCTGATGCTGATGAAGCCGGTGGCTGCATTGAACGTCGCCTCTTGGCCATCCGCCAGGCCGGTGAACAACACCGACGTAAAATTACCGCTGAACCCGCCGAGGTTGGCGAACAGTTGCAGCACATTCCAGCCGTCGGCATAGGTGCCGCCGCTGAAATCGAGATTGAGGATTCCGCCGAAGATCACGCTGCCGCCACCATTGACCAGATCGTAGGTGCCGGCGGAATAGGCGGGGCTGCCAATCTCGAAGAAGCTGCCGACGGAGTTTGAGAGGTCGAGCGCGAGGCCTGTGCCAATGCTGAGAGTGCCTGTGCTATTGCCCGGCGCCAGCGATCCGAGGAGGGCGAAAGTCTTGCCGTTGCCCGCGAGCGTTCCCACGCCAGTGAGATCGGCCGTTGCCGGGAGCGCGTAGGTGCCCCCCACGATGGCGCTCACATCAAGCACTCCAGCGCTGCCGGTGGTGCCGAGGTTGAGCCTGCCGGTGCCAATCGTTCCTGAGCCCGAGAGAGCGATCGTGCCGCCTGCGATCGTGGTGGCGCCGGAGTAGGAGTTGGCCCCGGCGAGAGTGAGTTTTCCAGCGCCCTGCTTGGTAAGCGCGCCCGAGCCACTGACCGCTCCTGAGTAGGCGAGGTCGTCGGAGCGATTGAAGAGGAGCGCGGCGTTGTTGACGACGTTGCCGGCGATCGAGCCGGTCGTCCCGCCGCTGCCGATCGAGAGTCCGCCGGCTGAGACGGTGGTGACGCCAGAATAGCTGTTGGATCCAGTGAGCGAGAGCGTGCCGGTGCCGAGCTTCGTGAGACCAATCGTGCCACTACCATCGGCGATCTGGCCCCCGTAGGTCGAACTGTCAGCCGACGATGTCGTGAGCGTGACTGAACCGGTGGTGGAACTGGTGATGATTCCGCTGGAGGAACCGCTCAGCGCACCGACCGCAGCGCTGAACCCGTTGAGATTGAGCGTGCCGCTTGTGATCGTCAGTACGCCACCAGCTCCTAATGCATCTGCATTTCTCAGACGCAGCTGTCCGTTGGAGATTGTTGTGCCACCGGTGTAGCTGTTGCTGCCGGAGAGCGTCAGCCTGCCGGGCTGCTGCGACACCACCGCCCCGGAGCCACTCAAGACACCGGAATAAGTGGCACCATCCGCATAAAAGATCAGCGTGCCGTTATTGACGAGGCTGTTGGGAACGAGTGCCCCGTCAATGCCTCCGGTACCGATTTGGAGCGTGCCACTGGAAGCAAGATTGATGGTTCCCGCGGAGCCTCTCGTGAGGTTGCCATTCACGATCACCAGCCCGCCTGTCACGTTGAGCGTGCCGGTGCCTTCCGAGCCGACGTCAATACTGTTGCCAGCGTACCACGTGCCGCTTGAGACCGTGACCGTGCCGCTGCTGCCAGCGCTACTTCCAAGAATGCCACCGCCGCTCCTGACCAGCCCGCCGGTCACGTTGAGCGTGCCGGTGCCGCTTCCGCCGACGGTAATCCTATTGCTATTGTTCCACGTGCCGCTGGAGACTGTGGCCGTGCCGACGCTGCCGGCAGCATTGCCGATAAAGCCAGTGCCGCTGGTGACCAGCCCGCCGGTCACGCTGAGCGTGCCCGTGCCGGTGCGGCCGACGGTAAGAGAACCGGTATTGGCCCACGTGCCGCTGGAGACTGTGGCCGTGCCGCTACCGCCGGCAGAATTACCAATAGATCCCCTGGTGCTGGTGACTTGTCCGCCTGTCAGATTGAGCGTGCCCGTGCCGGTGCCGCCGACGGTAATCAAACCGCTACTGGCCCACGTGCCACTCGACACCGTGGCCGTGCCGCTACCGCCGGCTGCAGATCCGAGAGAGCCACCGCCGCTCGTGACTCGCCCGCCGGTCATGTTGAGCGCGCCAGTGCCGGAGAGGCCGACGATAAGAGCACCGGGAGTGACCAAGTAGCCGCTGGAGACCGTGGCCGTGCCGCTACTGCCGGCGCTATTACCGAGAATGCCAATGAAGCTGGTTACGTTTCCGCCGGTCAGGCTGAGCGTGCCAGTGCTTTTGTCGCCGACGGCGAGGACTCCGGTTTCCGGAAGAACCTGGAGCAGCCCGGCCGACGCAGAGGTGGTCATATCGAGACCGATGACATCAAAAATATCCACAGTCGACGACACGCCGGTCAGGTTGAGCGTGCCTGTGTTCGTCAGCGAGAGCGTGCCTGCGCCTTGGAGTGTGCTGCTGATCGTCAGGGGCGTTGTCTCGTTGAACTGGAGCGTGCCGCTGACGAAGGGATTGCCCGAGCCAGAGGCGACGGTCGCTCCGTTATCGAGCCGTAGTGTCGCCCCGGCGGAGATCGTGCCCCCCTGCCAAGTCGTGCCCGACTGGCCGGTGCCGTAGATCGTTGTGCCGCTGGTTACATCCTGAGCCGGTGCGGATTGGCCCGGAAACCAGAGCAGAGCGGCGAGGATCGCTCCAACGAACAGCCTGCGGCAGCCGAGCTTGGCAGCGCGACGGAGGCGCCCCAGCGTACCGCGGGCCGAGGCGGTCGAATCCAAAGAGAACAGGGTCATATTTCTTCCTCGTGCATTTCGATGCCCTCCGGTAGGCCACCGCAGGGTGATCCGAAGCGCGTGGGAAATTTTGCTAGCGGCAGTGAACCTTACCGTCTTGCAGAAAGCGTGCAACCGGCCAAAGACCGAAAAAGGACGAAACGACCATGGCGCGCACGAAACGACCATGGCGCGCACGAAACAGCGCACCGGCGCGCACGAAATGACACGGGCCGCTGATGGTGCTGACGCGCCGGTCGGAATGATCCATACTGCGGAAGTACACTCAAAATCCCCGCCGGCCGTGCAAACCGCCTTTGTCCCGCCCTTGCCAACAGCGGCAGCCTCCATGGATTCGACTTTTTTCAGTACGTTGCGCGCTGCGCAGCCAGCGGGCGCCGCGCCGCCGCAGATCGCGAGACTGCGTGACGCGATCCCGCGCTGGCGGAGGCAGATCTTCTGGGCGTTTCAGGTTGTGTTCTGGCTGGCGATCGGCGCGGCGGTGCTGGGGTTGAGCAGGGCGCTGAAGCCCGCCGAGCCAACTCCATGGTTCCCGGTCGGCCTGCGGGTGTTCACCGGGTTTGTGGCTTCTTCCCTCGTCTATCTGCTGTTTGATTTGGCGCGGCTGCGCGGCCTGCCGCGGAGCGTGCGCTGGCCCCTGCTGGCGGTCGTGGCGGCGGTGGCCCTGGGGGCGTCGATGCTGCTGCTGATTTCCGGCGGCGTGGGCGGGCCCACGAATTGGAGCGGCGAGACAACGCTTGGGCCGCTTGTGCCGCGACTGGTGGCGACGGTTTTCTGGTGCGTGAGCATCTTCGGGCTGGAGATGATGGAGGATCTTTACAGAACCCAGATCCAGCTCGCGGAGACCGAGGCGACCACGATGGATGTGGAATTGCGCATGCTCCGGGCCGAGGCGGCAGCCCGAACATTCGAGCTGCGGCAACTCCAGGAGCAGATGAATCCGCACTTCCTCTTCAACGCGCTCAACGCCGTGGTGGCCAGCAAGGATGATCCCGAGGCGGTGGAGAGCGTGACCCGCGATCTCGCCGACTACCTGCGCTTCACACTCGGAGAGGCCCGCACGTTTGAGCCGCTCTCCCGAGAACTGCAGGCCCTGGATAAATACCTCGCCGTGCAGCAGGCCCGGTTTGGCGCGAATCTGGAATTCCGCGTCGCCTGCGACCGTGCGGCCCATGCTGTGATTGTGCCGCCGATGCTCATTCAGCCGATCCTGGAAAACGCGCTGCACTATGGGGCCCAGACGAGCAGCATGCCCCTGAAGGTGAGCGTGACGGCGAAGGTGAGTGATGGCTGGCTCGAGGTGGTGATCGCCAACACCGGCCACTGGGTGGCGCCAGACAAAACGCGGTCGCCTGCCACGGGGATCCGGTCGCTGCGCAAGCGGCTGGAGCTCTTGGTCGATGAAGCTGCTACTGTCGATACGCTCGTCGATCCCGATCTGGATGGCGGCTGGGTGCGCGTTGTGATCCGCATGCCGGCGACACTCACCCTGCCGCCACCGGCGGCCGCCGCACCGGGCTTGGCTGCCGAATTCGTCTAAATTCTTTTCTCCCGCGCCGGCCGCCCGCACTTCAATAGGATCACAAGAATGCTCACGGCCCTGCTTGTCGACGACGAACCTCGTGCCAACGACCGGATGCAAAAACTGCTCGCCGCGCATCCGGAGATCGAAGTCGCAGGCGTTGCCGGAACGCTCGCCGAGGCCCGAGCCTTTCTGGAGACGACGCCGCCTGATGTGCTATTTCTGGATGTGGAAATGCCCGGAGGGAGTGGTCTCGACCTGCTCGTGAGCGTGGCCGATGCCACGCAGGTGGTGTTTGTCACGGCCCGCGTGAAATATGCAGTGCAGGCGTTCGCGGCCGCAGCCCTCGACTATCTCGTGAAGCCGGTCGATCCCGACAGGCTCGCCGACACGGTCGCTCGTATCCACAAGCAGGCAGCCAGATCTCTGGCCCAGCGGGATGGGGATCGCGAGCCGGATGCCGATGCCCCCGACGGGGAGGTGGCGGCGGTGGGGCTCGACGATGCGCTGAGCCTGCCGCTGGCGGGGAAGAACACGTCGTCACTGGTGACTGTGAGCGACATCTGCTGGATCGAGTCGCTGCGAAACTACACGCGCGTTGCGCTCAAGGCGCCGGCAGGCGTGCTGCTCTTCAACCGCCGGATGAGCCACTGGGACAAGATCCTGCCAGCCGGGTCGTTCGCGCGGGTGAGCCGGTCGTACATCGTTCAACTCGCCGCGGTGGAGCAGATCGAGTGGTCGTCGCGGCAAGAGACCACCGTGACATTTGGCGCAGGGGCGGAGCCGCTGCTCCTCGGCCGGCTGCCGGCCACGCGGCTGCGCGACCTCCTCGGCAGCAAGGGGTAGGAAAAGAAAAAGGTGCCAGCCACCAAAATTGGAGAATCTGGCATCTTGCCCAGATTTGGTGGCTGGCACCTTTTTTACAGGAGGCGGTTGAGGAGATCGGTGACGCCGACCGATGCAGCCATCTGCCGCATGTGGTGCATGTCGAGCGCCGGGCCGTGCAGGGCCACGAGCCGGGAGACGTCGTCCCACTGCCGCTGCGATGATTCATCGCCGAGTCGAAACCATTCGAGCTTGGCAATAATCGAGTCCTCCGCCGTCGCCACCGGTATCCGCACCGGATCATCCGCGGAAATTTGCTGTGGAACCGCCCGAGCCATCGCCGCCTGATCGAACGGACGGCCGCGGCTCACAAAGACGTCTACTTTATACGCGGTGGGGAGGTGGATGAGGTTGAAGCACGACTTCCGCTTCACGGCGTCGCGCACGGCCGGGCCGCTCACGTAGAAATCTTCGCCAAAGAACCGGAGAAAGGACTTGATCTGATCCGCTTTGAGTTCAGTTACAAGATCGACATCCATCGTGGAGCGGATCGCCCCATGAATGGTGCTCGCCACGCTCCCGCCGATGTAATACCTCACGCCAAGACGCTGGAAGGCCATAGCCACTGGCACGAGCGAGGCGAGGAGATCGTCGGTGTCGCTCATCCGCGGCGCATCCGCAGCCAAGCCCTGACATCCTCTGCCAGGCGAGTGCCGTAGGCCTGTGCGATCGACCGCAGGCGGATCTCGTCGGCGTCGGCGCCTGGATGCAGCCGGCGGATCGCCTCCACCGCCAACCGCCGCCCCCGCTGTGACATCCGGCAGCCCGCCTGAAGGCGCTCCAGCGGCGACATCCGGCGGAAGCACGCCAGTTGCACCTCGTCGGCTTCCGTCGAGGTGTCAAGGGTTGGATGTGCTGGTGGCGTGTCGGCGTTCATAGTGAAAAGTCTACGCCATTTCTTCTCAGCGGCGCAGCGCCTGGGTGACATCCGGAGGGAGTGAAGCGACGAGGGCTGGATGGGCCTCGATGAGCCGGGCGATATCACCCAAATCCTTGATTGCCTTGCTCGGCCGCCGCTCGGGGGTTCGCCAAGCCTTGATCTTGCCGGCGAGCGTGTCTTCCAGCGCCGCCACCCGGAGGAGAATCCCATGCACATCTGCGGGGACGGCCCGGGAGGCGAAGTCGCGGTAGAAATCCTCTGTGCTCAACTGCAGGCTGACCTGCGAGCGGCCGAGAAAATTCACCGACCAAGCGTGGCGCTCGGCCGTGAAGCCGACAGCTTCGAGCACTGCCACAGCCCGGTCGATCTCGTCAACAGCGACCACAAAATCGACATCTCTGGTCACCATCGGCTCGGCGGCCCAGTGGTTGACCGCAATGCCGCCGATGGCACACCAGTGCAATTCGGCGCGTTCGAGTGCGTCGACCATCCGCATGACGTCGTCGGCCCCGCCTGCCGTCTGCCAGTCGTAGAATTGTCTGCCTGTCATGACCTCAGTTTACTTGGAGCAGGCAACTCTGGCACGTTTTCAATCCTCAGCCGACGAGAATCACAATCAATTCCTTCGGCCCGTGGGCGCCGAGCACCAGGATGCGTTCGATGTCGCCGGTGCGGCTGGGGCCGGTGATAAAGGAGAGCATGCTCGGCATCCGCCCCGCATGCCGCTGCTGGGCCTCATGCAGAGCATCGCCGAGCGTGGAGACAATCTGGTCGGGCGTCGCCACCACCAGATGCACATGCGGCACGATCGAGAGCCCGCGGCCGCCGCAGGTGGCGCTCGAAACAAGAATCGAGCCGGTTTGGGCCACCAGTGCCTCGCAGGCACTGATCCCGGCATCGCAGGCCTCTAAAGCGCTTTTGGCACTGGCGGGATGAACCCCCGGTGCATCAACCCGGTGCGTCGCGCACGGAATGCCCGCCAGCAGCGGATCGACTTTTTCGTGGCCATGGTAGGCGACCCGTTGCCAATCCCGCTCCCGCGCGAGTGTAAACACCAGCTCCGTCGCTGCTGTCAGATCAGGCACCTGATGCACGATCGCCCGGAGCTTTTCCAGATTGGTAACCAGAATCGCCCGGCGCTCCTCGGGCGTGTCGCCCCCATCGGGCAGCCATGGCCGGGCCACTTCCAGCGGCAGAATCGAAAGCCCGGAATGCCCTTGGCCAGCGGCAGGCACGGCCGCCTCTTCTGCCGCAAGCGATTTGAGATGGGGCGGCGGCGCTGGAATCCGCAGCGCCTCGCGCACGCGAGCAAGAATCGTGTCGCGGGCGGAGGGGCCGGGGCGGCTGGAGCGGGGGGAAAGATTGGCAGGTGCACTCATCAGCGGCCTCCCTGGCGGCTGGCCCACTGCGCGCGAAAACTGGCGGCGGGGGCGGCAGGGAGATCGCGGGTCGCCAGCCAGTCGGAAAGAAGCGGGGGCCTGAGCCACTTCAGCAGCTTGAGCGAGTGGCGAAAGAGGGCGCCGCCGGTGGCGAAGAGCCAGGGACGGGTGGCGACCGCCACAAAGAGCTTGTGGCCGAGCTTTTCCCAGCGGTTGGGAGCGGTGCGCGCGGCGTTGCGCCGGTTATGAAGGAGGTGGTGATGGATGTCGATTCGCACCGGACAGGCGTCGGTGCAGGCCCCGCAGAGCGAACTGGCGCCGGAGAGGTGGTTCCAATCGGCCAGTCCCCGCAGGTGGGGCGTGATCACCGAGCCGATCGGCCCCTGATAGGTCGTGCCGTACGTGAAGCCCCCCACATTTTTGAAAATCGGGCAGACATTCAGGCAGGCGCCGCAGCGGATGCAATGGAGGCTGTCGCGCTGTTCGGGATCGGCCAGAATTGCCGTGCGGGAATTATCGAGGAGCACCAGATGCATCTCCTCCGGCCCGTCGCACTCCCCCGGCCTGGCCGGCCCGGAATAGAGCGTGTTGTAACAGGTCATCGGTTGGCCGGTGCCGGCGGTGGCGAGGATCGGCAGGAGCACCGCCAGATCGTCGAGATGTTCCACCACCTTCTCGATGCCCGCCAGCGCAATATGCACGCGCGGCAGGGCGGCGGTGAGCCGGGCATTCCCCTCGTTCTCCGTGATCGAGATCTGCCCCGTCTCGGCGACAAGGAAATTGGCCCCGGTGATCCCCACGTCGGCATCGACATAGAGTTGCCGCATATGCCGCCGGGCGATCATCGTCAGCTCCTCGGGGCTGTCGGTGGCGGCGGTGCCCAGATGCTTGGAAAAGAGATCGCTGATCTCCCCGCGGCGGACATGCATGCAGGGGAAGACAAAGTGATAGGGAGGCTCGCCACGCAGCTGCTGGATGAATTCACCCAGATCGCTCTCCACCACCCCATAGCCCTCCTGCTCAAGCGCCGCGTTGAGGTGGACTTCCTCGCTCGTCATGCACTTGCTCTTGATGATCGCCTTCGCCTTGGCGGCCCGCACCAGCCCCAAAATAATCTCGCGTGCCTCCTCGGCATCGCGGGCCCAATGCACCTGCCCGCCGTTGGCAGTGAAATTGTCGGCAAAGCGCGGCAGCAGTTCATCCAGCCGATTCACTGCCGACCACTTGGCCAGACTGGCGGCATCCCGGGCGGTCTCCCAGTTGCCATAGCGGGCCTTCTGGGCATCGCGGGTGACGTAGTAGCCCCCCAGCGCCTTGCGCACAAACGCCCGGTGATCGACGTCGCGCACGCTCTCGGCGGCATCGTGGAGAAAGCGCTTCTTGGCCCCCCGCGGGGATTGCTCAGCCGCTGCGGCGTGGGCCGCAGCCGGGCCGTCGGTCGTGGTGTCGGTAGCCATGGGAATACGTCGGGAAGGAGGAAAAGAGCGCAACCATCATTAGATGATAGCCGGTGTACCGGCTCAGGCAGTGGGCCGATAGGCCTGCGGGGGGGATTGAGTGCGTGGATTTTCGGCTGTCGGCAGGGTAGAAAGAGGGGTTCATCGTCCCGGCTGCCACCGGCAGGCTTTTGCTCCGGGAAGCGAGACGCGGGCATGGGGCGATGCACCGGGCGTGGGTGACTCAATGATTTCGGTGGCTGCCGCCGAGCGGCTGATGTGGGTGGGCGGCCTGTGGGTGGCCATGGCGACCGCATGGGCGGCGGCATGCCTGTGGGTGGAACGCGATGCCCGCGAAACATTCGGCCGCTCCCTCCCCTGGAGCCTGCTGTGTGTGCTCCTGGGCACGGCCCAGTTTTTGGCCACGTATCAATATGGATTCGCCACCCTGCCGCTGCTGCTCTTGGTGATGCCGGCGGCGCTGTTGGGCTATGTCGCCTACCGCGACACCAAGGTGCCGACCGCCTGCAAGATTCTCCACAAGCAGTTTGCCCTGCGGGTGGCCCGCATTGCGGCAGCGCAGCTGGGCCTCGAGCGGCAGTTTGCCGAGATCTTCTCCCCCCAGGCTTCTGTCGCCACTCCCGCGGCGGCCGGGATTGTGCTGCTGCGCAAGGATGGCACGCCGGTGGATGGCCGGGGCAATGACGGGCTCGACCGCGAGATTTCCCAGGCGGTGAAAACGGTGCAGGAGATCTTCACCAAGGCGGTGCAGCTGCGGGCGACCGACATCCACCTCGAGCCAAAGGCGGGGGACGAACTGGTGGTGCGCTGCAGGATCGACGGCATGCTGCAGAATGTGTCGCAGATTGCTGGCGCCGAGGGGCGGGCGGTGGTCTCGGCTGTGAAGGTGCTCAGCGACATGGACATCGCCGAACGGCGGCGGCCACAGGATGGCACGTTTGCCGTGCTGATGCAGGAGCGCAAATTCGACGTGCGGGCCGCCTCCGGACCGACCAATTTTGGCGAGAAGATGGCCCTGCGCCTCCTCGACGCCGACGGCGGCATGGTCAAGGCGGGGCTCGGAGCCCTCGGCATGCGCGATTCGATGCTCAAGACGCTGCGGGCAATCGTCCACCAACCGCACGGCATGCTGGTGGTATGCGGCCCGACCGGCTCGGGGAAAACGACCACCGTCTATGTGGCCCTCGGCGAGATCGACGTGCTCACCCGCAACATCATCACGATCGAAGACCCGATCGAATACCGGCTCGATGGCATCTCCCAAACGGCCGTCAATAACACTGCCGATCTCACGTTTGCCAAGATCCTGCGCTCGGTGCTGCGGCAAGACCCCGATGTGATCCTGGTCGGCGAGATCCGCGACAAGGAGACGGCTGAGATCGCCATGCAGGCGGCGCTGACTGGGCATTTCGTGTTCACAACCCTCCATGCCAACGACGCCCCCACCACCGTGACACGGCTGCTCGATATCGGTGTCGACGCCACGCTGATCCAGTCGGCCGTATCAGCCGTGCTGGCGCAGCGGCTGGTGCGCGTGCTCTGCCCGAAGTGCAAGGAACCGATCAAGCCCTCGGAGGAGCTGCGGCAGAAAATGGGAGTGCCGCCCGACAAGGATGTGGTGATCTATCGGGAGAAGGGCTGCCCTGCCTGCCACGGCACCGGCTACCGGGGACGCACCGGAATCCATGAACTTCTCGTGCTCGACGCCCCCATTCGGGAGCTGTTGGTGGGCCGCCCGTCGGTGCAGGCGATCAGGGCGCAGGCGCGGAAAGCTGGTATGCGCACGTTGCAGGAGGCAGGGCTGGCCAAGGTGCTCGCCGGGGTGACGAGCGTGAATGAAATCGTGCGCGTGGTGAAGTCGTGATAGCGTTTTTCTTGGCCACGGCGCAGGGGGGCGAGTGATGTTTTTTGCAGGAAGCCTATGCCTGGCGGAGATAGCGCCATTGCTGCAGCGGTTTGGCGATCTGCTGGTGATCGGCATTGTGGGGGCCATGGCGCTGGCGGGGGCCCGCAACGGTCTCTTTCTGGCGACGCTGTGGGGAATGCAGGCGCTCGCCGCGCTCGTCGCGGCGCTCGCTTTCGGCGATGCCGTGGCGGAAGTCCTCGTGCTGGCAGAGGTGCCGGCGGAATTCACCCTGATCGGTGGCTACGCAATTGTTTTTCTGGCGGTGGGGCTGGCGATCCGGTTAGCGATCGGGGCCAAAGTGCCGGAAGAGGCAATTCCTTTCCCACCGCTGTTTGAAACCGGCGGTGGGCTGCTGGTGGGAGCGATCGGGGGAATGGTGCTGGCCGGGGCTGTGCAGATCGCCTTCTCCATGACGCCGCTGCCGCCGGCTTTGCGAATGGATGCCTCCCAGCTACGTTTCGACATGGGTGCCAAGATGCTGCGCACATTCGCCCGCTGTGCAGCGGCCACTGAGCAGGAGCGGGCGGTGCTGTTGGAGGGGGAGCCGGGCACCGCTCCCGATCCGGAAAAACTGAAAGCTCCCTATCCGCCGCCGGGAGGCGTGCGGCGGCCGCAGTGGAGCGAGCCGTTTTGCGATCTCGACGGCAACGGTGATTTTTCAGTCGAGGAGCCCTTTGCCGATAGCGACGGCGACGGCGCGTTTACGCCGATCCTTTCCAGCAACGATCTCAATGCCAACGAGCAGCGCGATCTGGGGCTGATGGAGCGCTACCGGCTCGGGCCGTGGACTGCAGTGAAGGTGCTCCTCCGCCCCGACGATCCAAAGCCGGCAGAGCCAGCCACCACAGCATCACCCGGTGCGCCGAAGCCTGAGAACTGATGCTCAATCAGCAACCGTGTTGAGCACCTCTGCCAGATGGATCGTGCGCCCCTTGCGGCCGTTGCGGGAGAGCCAGCCATCGAGTTGCAGTTGGCAGCTCGGATCGCTCGACACGATGTAATCGCAGCCTGTGCGATCGAGCGAGCCTCCCTTCACCTCCGCCATGGCGGTGGAGATCATCGGAAACTTCACGCTGAACAGGCCGCCGAAGCCACAGCAGCTCTCGGTCTCGTCGCATTCGACCAGTTCGAGCCCCCGCACCGCCCCGAGCAGCCGCCGGGGAGCATCCTTGATCCGCAGCTCGCGCAGGCCATGGCAGCCGTCGTGGTAGGTGACGCGGTGGGGGAAGTGGGCACCGACATCGGTGACGCCGAGCTTGTCGACCAGAAATTCACCAAACTCCCAGGTTCGGCCCGCCAGATCGAGCGCGGCGGTTTCGTGGGGCGTGTCTTTGAGCAGCTGCGGATAGAACACGCGCATCATCGCCACGCAGGAGCCGCTCGGGCCGACCACCGCCTCCGCCCCGGCAAAGACCTCGATCGCCCGCAGGGCCACCGCGCGGGCCTCGTCCCAGTAGCCGGCATTGAAGCTCGGCTGGCCGCAGCAGGTTTGCCCGGAGCGAAACTGCACTGTGTGCCCCAGCCGCTCCAGCACCGCCGCCACCGCCATCCCCACCTGCGGGGACATCTGATCGACGAAGCAGGGGATGAAGAGATCAATATTCATTTTTTGCGGGCGGCGATCGCCCTGGCCATGGCTGTGCCCATATCAGCTGGGCTGGCTGCAATCTCGATACCGGCATCCCGCAGGGCAGCCAGCTTGGCTTCGGCCGTTCCCTTGCCGCCGGAGATGATGGCGCCGGCATGCCCCATGCGCTTGCCGGGGGGAGCTGTCTGCCCGGCAATGAACGCCGCCACCGGCTTGCTCACATGATGCTTCACATACTCCGCCGCCTCCTCCTCGGCGCTGCCGCCGATCTCCCCCATCATCAGGATCGAGTGGGTGTCGGGATCGGCTTCAAAGAGCGCCAGGATGTCGATGAAACTGGAGCCGACCAGCGGATCGCCCCCCAAGCCCACGCAGGTGCTCTGGCCATGGCCGAGCTGCGTCAGTTGCCAGACCGCCTCGTAGGTGAGCGTGCCGGAGCGGCTCATCACGCCGACATGGCCGGGGGTGTGGATGTAGCCGGGCATGATGCCGATCTTGCACTGCCCGGGCGTGATCACTCCGGGGCAGTTGGGGCCGATCAGCCGGCTCTTGGAGGCATGCACCACCGGCATCACGCGGGCCATGTCGATAACGGGAATCCCCTCGGTGATCGCGATCACCAGCGGGATGCCGGCATCGACCGCTTCCAGAATCGCGTCGGCGGCAAAGGCGGGTGGCACGAAAATCATGGTGGCGTTGGCGCCGGTGGAGGCGACCGCTTCGGCCACGGTGTCGAAGACAGGCAGGTCGGCGATTTTTTCGCCCCCCTTGCCCGGGGTGACGCCGCCGACCATTCGCGTGCCGTAATCGAGGCAGCCACGGGTGTGGAATTCACCCACCTTGCCGGTAATGCCCTGGCAGATGACGCGGGTGTCACGGTTGACGAGGATGCTCATGGGAGTGGGGGTTCGCAGGCGGGGAGTGGGGGAAGCCAAAGGGGGCGGATGTCAGACAGCAGCGGCGGCGGCAACCACCTTCTTGGCGGCATCGGTCAGGCCGTCGGCGGTGATGATTGCTGTGCCGCTGGTGGCCAGGATCTTCTTGCCCTCCTCGACCTCCGTGCCTTCCAGACGCACCACGAGGGGCACATTGAATCCGACCGTTTTCGAGGCCTCGACCAGCGCCGTGGCGATCGTCGTGCAGCGCATGATGCCGCCGAAGATGTTGACGAGGATCGCTTTGACATGCTTGTCGGAGAGGATGATCCGAAAGGCCTCGGTGACCTGTTTCACGTCAGCGCCGCCACCGACGTCGAGGAAGTTGGCCGGTTCGCCGCCGTGGTATTTCACGAGGTCCATCGTGCTCATCGCCAAGCCGGCGCCGTTGACGAGGCAGCCGATTGTGCCGTTGAGTTTGACATAGGAAAGCCCGGCGGCGGCAGCCCGCGTTTCGGCTGGCTCTTCTTCCGCTTCATCGCGCAGGGCGGCGATATGCTTGTGGCGGAACAGTGCGTTGTCGTCGAATGTCATCTTGGCGTCGAGGGCCACCATCCCGCCATCCTTGGTCAGCACCAGGGGATTGATTTCCAGCAGCGAGGCATCGAGGGCCACGAAGGCCTTGGTGAGCGACCGGAAAAACTGCTCTGCTGCCCGCCAGCTGGTATGGGGCAGGCCGAGCTTCGCTGCGAGCACGCGGGTTTGGTAGGCGGCCAGGCCCCGGTCGGGATCGAACGGCTCGCTGAGGATCAGTTCGGGGGTGTGGGCGGCCACCTCTTCGATATCGACTCCGCCGGCGGTGCTGGCGATCAGCACGGGTGACCCCACGCGGCGATCCACCAGCACGGCGCAGTACAGTTCGCGCTCGATCTGGCAGCCGCTCTCCACAAACACCTGCCGCACCACCTGCCCCTCGGGCCCGGTTTGGATGGTCACCAGCGTCTGGCCGAGCAGGCCCTTGGCGATCCGCGCGGCATCGGCGGCGCTTTTGGCCAGTTCCACGCCGCGCTGGCTGGAGCCGATCACCGACCCCTTCCCCCGGCCGCCGGCATGGATCTGGGCCTTCACGGCACAGACAGGAGTGCCGAGCGCAGTGAAGGCAGCGGCCGCTTCCTCCGGGGTGCGGGCCACTTTTCCGGCCAAGACCGGCACGCCGGCTGCCCGCAACAGATCCTTCGCCTGGAATTCGTGAATCTTCATGGTGTGCCTCTGGCTGGCGGGAGGGTTTTTGGGGAGCGGTTGGGCCTGACGGGTGACGGCTACTATGGCAGGAACCGGAGGCGATTCCAAGCAGGGCATTTTCCCGCCCGAGGGCTGGCGCAACGGTCGTGCACCGGCGTTTTAGCAGGCTGTGGATAAAGTGGTCCGCCGCTGGATGCGGCGGTGGTCGACCCAGGAAACCCGCGGCGTTTCCCGCGGTCGACCGAGTGGAAAAAGTCATGGATGACTTTTTCCACGGACAGTTTAGCCCTCCCGCAGCCGGGCGAGATGATTTTCGATCAGGGCCAGATCGTAATCGAGCCCCGCGGCCCGATCGCGTCTGAGATCGGCCAGCACGCGGGCCAGATCGACTCCGTAGTGGTTCACCCGAAACAGGCCGACCTTGACATAGGGCACCCCCGCCTCCAGCAGCCGCCGCCAGGCGAGTTCACTGGGATTGTGCGGGGTGCGGCGGGCCTTGCGGAAGTGCCGCCACGAGCGGGCCGGCTCGGCGAGGGAGAGGTGGGGCCAGATTTCGCGCAGCTCCAGTGGGCCGGCCTGCGCCGCGTTGTAGAGCCCGGCGATCTGAAATCCCGCCGCTGCAACCTGCTCTGTCAGGCCGATCTCGTAGCGATCGATGATCGCATCCTTGCTCGGCAGCGGTTCCACGCGCTCCCAAAACCTGCGCCATACTTCTGAATTCAGCAGCGGCCGGCGGGCGGCGAGAAACCACGATTGCAGATGGGGACAGACGCGTTTGCCGCGCCGGCGCGTCGCCTGATCGGAGAGCACCATTCCCCACAGGTCGGCCGCCGCCACCCGCGGATCGGCCAGCACCGGAGCGAGGTCTGTCAGCGGACCATACATGCTGTCGTTGACGAGAATCACCTCGGCGAATGCCGCGGGATCTCCCAGGGCGGCCAGCCCCGCCTGCCAGCTGCAGAAGTCGTACCCCACGTTGGGGCGGGAGATAAAAGTGTCGACACAACCGGCCAGGGCTGCTGGCAAGGCCTCCGCTGACGTGGAGACGACCACCAGCCGATCGGCAACCTGCCGGTAGCAACGCAGGGCGTGGACCACGTGCGGATCGATCAGGAGATCGCGGTCGTGGTGGGCGAGGATGATGGCTCGGGACATTGCGGAGCACCGGGGGTGGGGCGAGCCGAGGGACGTCCATGCCGATGCCTGCCCAAACCCCAGCAGAGGATTCAGCCACGCTGCGAACAGGAACCCGAAACCGGTGGGTGTCAGAGCCGCATTGTGAGAAAAGGTTTCCAGTGAGTTGACAATCGTAACAAACGTGTGAGTATGAGGCTCCGCACAGCGGTTTTCAGATCATTCTTGCCCCCGCCCAGACCTCGGCTCTCTGGAACCGGATGTGGGTTTTCCTGCCTTCGGGATTGTTGAACCATGCACCCTCCGCAGATCGCCGACGTCACCTTCACGGCTCTCAAGCGGCACGGCGATGCCCGCGGCTGGCTGGTCGAGATTTACCGGGAGGACGAACTCGCTCCCCATCTGCATCCGGTGATGGCTTATGTCAGCCAGACGGAGCCGGGGGTTGTGCGCGGCCCGCACGAGCATGTTGACCAGACCGATCTGTTTGCCTTCATGGGGCCGGGCGACTTCGAACTGGTGCTCTGGGATGCCCGGCCGAACTCACCGACGCACGGACTGCAGACCCGCACGGTGTGCGGCGAGTCGAATCCCTGTGCCGTGACGATTCCGCCCGGAGTGGTCCATGCCTACCGCAATGTCAGCCACGTGCCGGGCTGGGTGTTCAACGCCCCCAACCGGCTCTACGCCGGGCCTGGCAAGAAGGAGAAGGTGGACGAAATTCGCCACGAGCTCAATGCCGATTC
The DNA here is from genome assembly GCA_903885565.1 of uncultured Planctomycetaceae bacterium. GTDB lineage: Bacteria > Planctomycetota > Planctomycetia > Pirellulales > UBA1268 > CAISJI01. Next base: position 85,904 of record CAISJI010000230.1, on the reverse strand, counting down.
TCCTTACAAGGTCGAGTCTGGCCAGCCACGGGGCTGATGTTTCTCTTCCCGCTTCCAAGAGCCTAGGTGACCGCTGTGATGCCAGATGTTCGTCCTGACGAGTCCCGCCCCGGCCCGCTGCCCCTCAAGGGGATCGTGTTGGCCGGTGGGGCGGGCACCCGCCTGCATCCGATGACGCTGGCGATCTCCAAGCAGCTGCTGCCGATCTACGACAAGCCGATGGTTTACTATCCGCTGTCGGCCCTGATGCTCGCCGGCATTCGCGACATTCTCCTGATCTCCACCCCCCACGACCTGCCGCACTTCGCCGAACTGCTGGGGGATGGCTCAGCCTTTGGCGTGTCGATCAGCTATGCCGCGCAGCCCAAGCCCGACGGTCTGGCGCAGGCCTTCATCATCGGACGCGAATTCCTCAAGGGGGCGCGGTCGGCGCTGGTGCTCGGCGACAACATCTTCTACGGCCACGGTTTCAGGAAGGTGTTGGAGCGGGCTGCCACCCGCACCAGCGGCGCGACGATCTTTTCCTATGATGTGCGCGACCCGGAACGATTCGGCGTGGTTGAGTTCGACGCCGCGGGGCAGGCGATTTCGCTGGAAGAGAAGCCGGCACAGCCGAAATCGAGACACGCCGTGACGGGGCTCTATTTCTACGACGAGACAGTCGTCGATATCGCTGCCGATCTGCGGCCGAGTGCCCGCGGCGAGCTTGAAATCACCGATGTCAACCGGGCCTACATGGCTCAGCAGGCGCTCCATGTCGAGCGGCTCGGCCGGGGCTTTGCCTGGCTCGATACCGGCACGCCCGATTCGCTGCTGCAGGCCGCGGCCTTCGTGCAGACGATTCAGGAGCGGCAGGGGCAGCAGGTCGCCTGCCTGGAGGAGATCGGCTTCAGTCTGGGATACCTCACACGCGACCAACTGGAGGCCCGCGGGGCCAGCATGAAAAATAGCTACGGTCGGTATCTCCGGCAGGTCGCTCGCGAATAGACCAAGACTGGTGAACATGACGACGGCCCCATCCTCGACGATCGCCGTAACCGGCGCCGCTGGCCAACTCGGGCGTGCACTCTGCCGGTTGCTCGGCCCCCGCGCCATCAATCTGCCGAGGGGGGCGCTCGATATCACGCAGCCCCAGCAGGTGCAGGCTGTGCTTGAACGCCTCCGCCCAGCGGCCGTCATCAACTGCGCCGCCTGGACGGCAGTCGACCGGGCCGAAACGGAATTTCCGGCAGCGTTTGCCGCCAATGCCAGCGCCGTGCAGCATCTGGCCGACGCCTGTCGGACGATCGACTGCCGGCTGGTGCAGGTGAGCACCGACTATGTCTTCGGCGCCGATGCCAGCCGCACCACCCCCTACGCCGAAACCGATCCCCCCGGGCCGCTCAATGGCTATGGCCGCAGCAAGCTGGCCGGCGAGGTGGCGGCCCGTTCGTGGGCAAACCACCAGATTGTGCGCACCTGTGGCCTCTATACGGCCGGCGAACAGGGGCCGGTTCGCGGCCGGAACTTTGCCGACACGATGCTCGTGCTGGCCCGCGACAGGCCCGAGGTGCGGGTCGTGGCCGATCAGTTCTGCACTCCCAGCTACGTTCCCCATGTAGCCGAGGCGATTCTCGCGCTGCTGGAGTCTGACGCCACCGGCACCTTCCATCTCACCAACGCCGGCAGCACCTCCTGGCACGGCTTTGCCCGGGAGCTGTTCCAGCAGGCTGGCCTGCCCACAGTGGCCGTGCCGATTCCCGCCAGCGAGTACCCCTCGCCCGTGGTCCGGCCTGCTTATAGCGTTCTTGACGCTGGTCGCTTGGGGGGACTGGGTATTTTTCTGCCCTCGTGGCAGCAGGGGATCGCCGCCTATCTGGCCGCCCAGACCGGTGGCGGGCAGGCCTCGGCCTAACCTCGCGATTCAGCCTTTTCACCAAGGGCATGCGTCGCGTATGAACCCCCCCAGTCGCGCCACCCCTGTCGCCCTTTCCCAGCTGCCTCCCATGCCATCAGCCCAACCATCCCTCCCATCAGGAGCCGGCCCGCGGCGCGCGGCCTCGGGCGGAGCGCCGCGCGTGGTGATCGATCTGGAGCGGATCCGGCACATCAACTGCGGGCTGGGGAGATTTTCACTCCATCTCGGCCGCGAACTGCTCACCGCGTCCGCGGGACTGGTAGAGCCGGTCTTCTTTCTGCCGCCAGGGGCCGAACGCCATTTTCCCGGTATGCCCTTTTCGCGCCTGCTGGTGTCGCCCTGGAAAAAGGAGCAGGTGCAGCGGATGGTGCGCCCCTTTGTGCAGCCTGTGCTTCCCAAGCCGAGTATGGCGCTGTGGCACACCACCAATCAGATGTCGCGCTACCTGCCGCTCGACGGCCGGGTGCCGGTGGTGCTGACGATCCACGATTTCAACTTTCTCCATCAGTGTCCGCATGGGGGACCCACCTGGGAGAAGACCCGCAAACTCGCCGACATGCAGCGCAAGGTCGATCGGGCTGCGGCGGTTGTGACCATCTCCCGGTTTGTGGCCCGCGATGTGGAAACGCTGCTCGATCTGCGCGGCAAGCCGCTGCATGTGGTGCCCAATGGCTTGGCGCTGCCCCCTGCGGCGTCGGCCCAGCGGCCGGCCATGATCCCCCCGGGGCCTTTCCTGCTCACGGTCGGCAATGCCCTGCCGCACAAGAATTTCCATGTTCTGCTGGGACTCGTGGCAGAACTGCCGGGGCGGCGGCTCGTGATCGCCGGCAAGAAAGCGACTCCGTATGGGGCGTTTTTGGAGCGCGAGGTGGCGCGACTGGGGCTGTCGGAGCGGGTGGTGCTCACGGGCGAAGTCTCCGACGGCGACCGGCAGTGGCTCTATGAGAACTGCGAGGGCTTTGCTTTTCCCTCGCTCACCGAGGGCTTCGGATTTCCGGTGCTGGAGGCGATGCAGTGTGGCAAGCCGGTGGTGATGTCGCGCCGCACCAGCCTGCCCGAGGTTGCTGGCGATCAAGGCTATTTTTTCGACAGCTTCGCTGCCGCGAGTATGGCTGCGGTCTACCGGGATGGGGTGGCGGCCTTCGCGGCCGATCCCGATGCCCCCGCCCGGGCTCGCGCCCATGCCGCCCGCTTCTCCTGGGCTGAAACCGCCCGGGGCTATCTGGGGGTTTACGCCGGTGTTCTGCGCAGCCGACAGCAGGCGGCCTGACAGCCGAGTGTTGCGAGAATTGAGGGTGAATTTGCCATTTTCCCTGCCCCGGGGCCCTGCTATCGTTTCCCGCCGCCACCTGCTTGAGGCCTGCGCGCCACAGACGCGGTGCGCGTGTCGGCAGGTCATTCCGCCCGAGACCGCTCTGGCCGTTCAGGGAGACACCCATGCACTTCGTGAGGATCGTTCACCACCATCTGCGCGAGCTGGAGCGCCGCTGGCTGCGCCCCCTCGGCCGGAAGTTTCGCCGATCCCGGTATCAGGTGGGCATCGCCTCCCGGCCTTCGGCGGGCGTCGAGGAATTGGCTGTGGCGCTGGTGCGGACAGAACTGAGACGCCGGTCGCAGATGGGTGTTCCCGGTGCGCCGGCCATTGCTTCCTGGCCAGCCTTGGAGGAGCGGTCGGGGCGTCGTTCCTCCGACCTGGAGACGCTGGTGCGTTCTCTGATCATGGCGCCACCGGTGGCAGAAGAACCGGAGGAGGTCCGCTTTCCTCGACTCTTTGACGTCGCCGTGCAGGCCTCAGCAACCCCCGGTGCCACGCTGCAGGCGGGGTTTCCCGAGGCCCGCAAGGCGGGCTGAATGCCTGGCCTGAAGACCGAAATAGTCCCCCTGAAATCTCTCTGGCCCACAGGCTGTTGACCACTGCGATCCATGCTGATTTACGCCGACATCCGCCCGTTGCAGGACCCGCTCTACGCTCGGCGTGGCATCGGTTCCCACGCGGCCAGCCTGCTGGCGGCGGCGCGGGAATGGAGCGCGGGACGGTCCAGAATCGTCGGGCTTTCCGACCCTGACCTCGGTGCGATCCCGGACGATTACGCACAGTTGTGCGACACCATTCTGCCAGCCTTTGCGGCTGGCAGATCGGCCGCTCCGGCGGTGTTTCTGTCGCTCTCCCCGCTGACCCACGATTCCCGCCTCCCCGCCCGGCTGCTCGACCGGCCGGAGATTCTGTCATGTGCGGTGGTACACGACTTCATCCCGCTGGAATTCCCGCAGCACTATCTGGGGCGGCGGGAGACGTTGCTTTCATACGCGGCCGCGATGGAGTGGCTCTCCGCCTACCGTTTCTACTTCCCGAACTCCGCGGGGTGTGCAGCGGAACTCGCCCGGCGGCTGGGGAAGAAGCCGGAGGAGATCGCCGTCACCGGAGTGGCCCTGCGTCCTGTGTTCGCCCACCTGCATGCCGGGCAGGCGGCCGCGCCCGAGCGGCCGACGGCTGTGGCAGGAGACTACTTTCTGTTTGTCGGCGGCCCCGACTGGCGAAAGAACCTCGAGGGCGTGGTGGAGGCCTATGGCCGGTTGCCCTCCCTCCAGGATGGCCCGGCACTGGTGATCGCGGGAGGCTATCCCGAGGCGTGGCGCCGGCGGGTCGTGCGACAGGCTGCCCGGATCAGTGGTGGCCGGGCCCGTCTCCATTTCCTGGAGCATGTGGCCGACGAGGAACTCGCCGCCTGGTATCGGCATGCTCTGGCCACGATCGCCGCCTCCCGCGCAGAAGGCTTTTCGATTCCTGTCATTGAGGGGATGGCCTGCCGCTCGCCGGTGCTGGTGTCGGACATTCCCGTGCATCGCGAACTGGTGGCCAATCCAAGCGCGCGGTTTGAGGCTGAGAACGCCGGCGCCCTGACGCATCTGCTCGACTCCGTCCTCCGGTCGCCAAGCCTGCGCCAGCGACTCATCGACACCCAGCAGGACACACCTGGGCGGTTCACCGAAGAGCAGGTCGGCAAACGCTTCTGGGAGGCGCTCGACGCCCGCTTCACCATCCATGCCGGGCGGTTGACCCGGCGGCCTGCGCTGCGCCGCCGCAGCATCGCCCTGGTCACACCGTTTCCTCCGGACCAATCGGGAGTGGCCGACTATTCGCTGTGCACGGTCGAGGCCCTCGCACGCAATGCCCAGATCGATGTCTATACCGATCAGCCCCAGCCCCACCCCACGCCGGCTGTGCGGGCGTTTTTCCCCATCAGCGCCGCGGCCTACCTCCGGCCCGATTACGACGCCGTGGTTTCGGTGGTTGGCAACTCGGCGATCCACACCAAGATCATCGAACTCCACTCCCGCTACGGCGGCGCCTGCATTCTGCACGATGCCAGGTTGATCGACATCTATGCCTGGTGGAAGGGCGTCGGGCAGGTGCGGACGATGGCCGAGGCGGAACTGCACCGGCCGGTGAGCGACGACGAGGTGGAGGGTTGGCTCAAGCACCCCGGCACATTGGAAACGCTTTTTCTCAGCGATGTCCTCGCCAAGGCCCAGCCGATGTTTGTTCACAGCAGTGGCCTCCGGGACAATATCAGTCAGCACTACGGCGTGGATGCCCACCACCTTCCCTTCTCGGTCCAGCGGACATTCGCGCCTGTCGAGACGACGCCAGAGGCGCGGCGGCGGGCGCGGATCGCGGTCGGCATTCCAGCCGGCAGGACTGTGCTTGTGACGCTGGGCATGCTGGCGACGGTGAAGGCCCCCGATGTCTGTGTGGAAGCCTTGGCGATGCTGCGGCGCGGCGGTCGGGATGCGCATCTCTATTTCGTGGGTGCGACCGGGCGGGAGTCGGAGACGATTCAGGATCTGGCTGAGCGGCGCGGGATTGCCCAGGCGATCCACTTCACGTCGGAATGGTTGGACGAGGCTACCTACCGCCGCTATCTGCTGGCGGCCGATTGTGGCATCCAACTGCGCACCCATCAGTTTGGCGGGCTCTCCGGGGCCCTCATCGACTGCGTGTCGGCGGGGCTGCCCACGGTGGCCAATAACGATCTCGCCGCGGCGCTCGACGCCCCAGCCTACGTGGCGCGGGTTTCCGATCGACTCGACCCCGGCGCGGTGGCGCGGGCCATCGAAGGCTGGCTTGAGGCCGGAGGCGAGATGGGTCGCGACGAATCAGCCCGGCAAGCCTATTCCGCGGAGCACAGCTTTGACACCTACGCCGCTCTGTTGGCCGAGCGACTCTTTTCCCCCGCTGAGGCGGGTGGCGTGCGGTGGACGGCCTAGCCGGGCTGCCATGGCCCACCACAGACCAGGCCCTGCCCTGCCGCTACACTGAGGGGCGTCGCAGCGAAGGCTTCCCGGACGGGCACCGTCCCTCAAGTTCCCGTAGTTTTTTGCAGGCGGAGTGCCAGGAGAGGTTCCATGAAGGTTTTGGTCACGGGTGGTGCGGGCTTCATTGGCAGCCATATCGTCGATGGTTTGCGCGCAGCAGGCCACGGGGTGGCGGTGCTGGACGATCTTTCCAGTGGCGAGCGGGGCAATCTGCCGGGGGATGTTCCCCTGCATGTGGCCGACATTGTCGATGCTCAGGCGGTGGCGCGAGTGTTTGCCGCCGAGCGGCCAGATGTGGTCTGCCATCAGGCGGCGCAGATGTCCGTCAGCCGTTCGGTGCGCGATCCGCTTTTTGATGCGCAGGTCAACTGCATCGGCCTGATCAACGTCTTGGTAGCCGCGGTGCAGCAGCGTTGCCGGCGGGTGGTCTTCGCCTCCAGCGGCGGCGTGCTCTACGGTGAAGTCACCACGCCCGCCCCGGAATCATTTCCCGCCAACCCGGTCAGCCCCTACGGCATCACGAAATGGGTGGGAGAGCGCTACCTCAAATTTTTTGCCGAGGAGCATGGTCTGGAAGGAGTGGCGCTGCGGTATTCAAATGTCTATGGTCCCCGGCAGAATCCCCACGGCGAGGCGGGGGTGGTGGCGATTTTCTGCAAGAAGTATCTGGCGGGCGAGCCCGCCACGATCAACGGTGATGGCCGCTACGTGCGCGACTATGTCGCGGGGGCCGACGTCGCCAGAGCCAATATCAGCGCGCTTGTTTCCACGGCCCCCGAAATCGCCCCCGGCACGCTCACCAGCCTCAATATCGGCACCGGGATTGGGACCGATGTCAACGAACTGGAAGCGTTGCTCCGCACGCGCATGGTGGCATTGCTCGCCGGCTCTGGCCGGTCCGCCACACTGCCGCTCCCCGTGCATGGTCCGGCCCGGCCGGGTGACCTGCGTTCCAATCTGGTCGACGCCTCGCGGGCCGGCGCACTTTTGGGTTGGCAGCCGAGGATGTCACTGGCTGATGGGCTCGCCGATACCGCCGGCTGGTTTGCCCGGCAGCATTCGAGCTGAAGGCTAAGGCGTGGAAAGCCCCTCCATGGCGCCGGTGCAGATTCGGCGGGCGAGAGCGGGCGATTCCAGATAGGGCAGCAGCCGGTGGTTCTTGCCCACCACGTTGGTCGCATCGAGCTGCAAAAATTCGGTGCCAGCCGGGATCCATCGCGACGGCATCCCCTCGTGGCCGAGCGCATCGGCAGTCATCGTGCGGTCGACATGTTCAAAGAACCGCAGGGCCTTGTCACGCGAGTTGTTGAGCAGCGTGAGACGGTCGATGCAGGTGAGGGCATGCCGATAGGCCCCCCGGGGGGCAAACGCATCCTGCCGAACTGCGGCGGCGATGAAAATCACCTGCACGCGCCCGGTTCGGCCAGGCCAGGGCTGCACATCATGCCGCCCGGTGCGGTGGGCCTCCACGAGATGGTTGAGCGCTTCGAGCGTGATCAAAGCGCCGTAGCTGTAGCCGATCAGCGCCACCGGGCGTTCCGGATTGACCTGGCCGAGCAGCCAGGCCAGATAGTGCCCTTCAGACATCGACCGCTCATATTTCTTTCGCGTGTCGCACAGCAGAATGCCATCCTTGGAACTGGGCCAGGAGATGACGACGGTGCGGAATGGGGGGGCGGTGGGGCAACAGGCCGCCGCCCGCGAGGCCAGAAACAGACCCTGCTGCAGGGCGGAGCCGTGGTCGTAGCGATCCCCGTGCACAAACAGGAGGAGGGGCCGGGTGGAGTCTTCCATCAGGCTGGCCAGGTCGGATCGCTGCCAACGCCGGTTGTTTCCCAGTTTTTCGACCCCCACATGCGGTGCGGTCGGCATGCAGCCAATGTCGGGCAGGCTGCGGGTGCTCACCGCCCAAACATCAGGCGTGTGGCTGGCTGTGGTCAGGCAGGCGCCCTCCGGGCATGGGGCCGGCATCACAAGCTGATCTTCCGGCAGGGTGGCTGCCGGCAGGGTACAGCTCGCCGCCACCAGCCAGGCTCCCAGCAGCAGCCCAGGCAATCGTCGGCAGGCCAGCCATCTTGTGGGTGGCTGGCAACGGCAGGTGGTGGCTTCCGGGATGGCAGGCATCGGGCGAGCTCGTACTGCGGCGCGCTTCTGAAAGGGTGCGCCGAGCGGGGTGTGAGGTGTGGATCAGATTCAGACAAAAAACTCTAGCACGCGTTTTTCGCACCCGCTGGTCGCTGCGATCAGACAACGTCTTTCTGTGAACGCGCCAACAAGAATCTGCGGGATCAAAAAAAATCCGTCGTGTCCGCCGGCGTGGCACGAATTGTGAGGTAGGGTTTGGCAGAGTCGTCGGCGACGGCGCCAAACGATTGATGGGGTTCAGGGATGTCCAGCTTTTGGTGGAGGGGAAAAATGTTGCGAAATATGTGTCTGGCAGTGCTCATCGGTGGTCTTCTGGCAGCCCCCGGTTGCAGCTGTATGGGTGGATCGGGCGGCGGCTGTAACCGCACGCCCTCGTTCATGGAGTTCCGCTCCCCCTGTGGGTGCGGCAGTTCTCCCGCCATGGCCCCCGCCTGTGCACCGGCCTGCGAGCCGGCCTGTGCGCCGGCCGCTGCCCCCTGCTGCGAGCAGGGTGGGCAGATGATGTCGCTGCCTGTGTCGGGCGAATCGGGCACGTTTAGCTGAGACCGCTGGACGGGCATCGCATCCAGCGATCCAGGACTGGATCCACAACCTGCTGGGTCGCTGGTCGCCAATTCCAGCGGCGGCCGAGGTTGGCGGGGGGCGTTTTGCCGCGGTTGAGGCTGCGGCAGGGGGTGGACGGTTCGACAGCAGAGAGCGGCAGAAAGTCTGCCTATAATCAGCGGGGACTGACCCTCTCCCTGGAGCTGCCATGTTCGAATCGTTGACCGCCTCGCTGTCCGGTGCCCTGAATCTCCTCCGGGGCCGCGGCAAGCTGACCGAATCCAATATGCGCGAGGCGCTGGACGGGGTGCGCACCTCCCTGCTCGAGGCCGACGTGGCCTATGACGTCGTGGAGAGCTTCCTCGATCGCGTGGCCAACGACGCCGTCGGGGCCAAGGTGCTTGAATCGCTCGATCCCGCCCAGCAGCTGGTGGGGATCGTCCATCGCGAACTGATCGGCTTGATGGGGCCGGTCGATCACACCATCCCCATGGAGGCCGGCCGCACGACGGTGCTGATGCTCTGCGGGCTGCAGGGGTCTGGCAAGACAACCTCCTGCGGCAAGCTCGCCAAGAAGATCAAGGAGCAGGGGCGTGGCGTGATGCTGGTGGCGGCCGATCTTCAGCGTCCGGCGGCCATCGAGCAGCTCGCCGTGCTGGGCCGTCAGATCGGCGTGCCGGTCTACACCCCGGAGGGCTCCGCCGATCCGGTGGCGGTCTGTCAGGCGGGTGTGGCGCGGGCCCGCAAGGAGGGGATCTCGGTTGTCATTCTCGACACCGCCGGCCGGCTGTCGATTGACGCGGCACTGATGCAGGAATTGACCCGGATCGACCGGACTGTCGGCCCCGATCAGGTGTTTCTCGTGGTCGACGCCATGACGGGGCAGGATGCCGTCAACAGCGCCCAGGCGTTCAATCAGGCGCTCGAACTCGATGCCGTCATCATGACCAAGCTCGACGGCGACGCCCGGGGCGGCGCCGCGCTGTCGGTCAAGAGCGTGACCGGCGTGCCGATCAAATTCATCGGTACCGGGGAGCAGATTGAGGCGCTGGAGGATTTCCACCCGGAGCGCATGGCGGGCCGGATTCTGGGCATGGGCGACGTCGTTTCGCTTGTGGAGGAGGCGCAGCGGAAATTCGACCAGAAGGAAATGCAGATCCAGGAGGAGCGGCTGCGGGCGGGGGAATTCACGCTGGATGATTTCAAGAAGATGCTCCAGCAGACGCGCCGGCTGGGGCCGCTCGGGAAGGTTTTGGGGATGATTCCGGGGATGGGAGGCATGCAGGAAATGCTGGCCGGTGCCGACCTCGACAAGGACATGCAGCGCATCTTCGGAATCATCGATTCGATGACCCCCCAGGAGCGGCGCACCCCGGGCCGCACGATCGATCAGCAGCGACGCCGGCGGATTGCGGCTGGCTCAGGCGTGGAGCCGAGCGAGGTGAGCGACCTCGTCAAGCAGTTCGACGGGATGTCGTCGATGATGAAGGGAATGGCCGGCCTGGGGCTCAAGGAGCGGGTCAAAGAGATGCAGCGCCTGCAGGGAGCCATCACCAATCCTGCCAGCCAACTCGCCCGCCCCAAGGGGGATACAGGGCGGCGTCTGACTGCCGATGAGCGGCGAAAACAGAAGAAAATGCGGGAAAAGGAAGCCCGCCGCCGCCGCCGCGGTCCGCAGGGCTGACATCCTGCGGCTAGCGGTTTTCGTGCAGAAACACGCCAAAATCCAGCGGTCGGCGCACTGGGCTTGGGTTCTGGCCAAGGTTCGTTAAGCTAGACAGCTTGGAAATTCCCTTTCGGAGATCCTGAACGTGTCTGTGTCGATTCGAATGAAGCGTCTGGGGCGGAAGAACCGCGCCTTTTACCGGATTTGTGCCACCGACAAGCGTGCCCCCCGCGACGGGCGCGTCATTGAGGAACTCGGCACGTACGATCCCTACGTTCCCGAGACCGATGCCCGCTGCACCCTCAACGGCCCCCGGGTGGAGTATTGGCTGTCGGTCGGCGCCCAGCCCAGCGACGCAGTGCGTGTCCTGATCAAGAAATATGGGCCGAAAGGCACCCACCTGAAGCAGATGGAGCAGGCGCGCATGAAGCTGTCGATGCCGCGCATCATTCCTGCTGCCGGCGAACCGGTGTTTGTTCCAGAGGTCAAGTCGGCTGCCGCGCCAGCCGCGGCAGTGCCTGCCGAGGCCGCCGCAGCGCCAACCGCTGTCGAGGCGGCCGTAGCTGAGGCCCCTGCCGCCGAGGCGAGTGCAGCAGAAGGTTCCGCAGCGACGTGAGTGGCTCCCACGCCAGCCCCATGCAGGTCTTCTCCGGCCTGCGCCTATTTCCATGCGCATCGACATCCTCACCCTCTTCCCCGACATGTTTGCCAGCTTCCTTGAGGGAAGTCTGTTGGGGGCTGCTCGCGCTGCCGGCCTGCTCGACATTCGGGTGACCAACATCCGCGACTTTGCCGAGGGGATTCACCGGCAGGTTGATGATCGCCCGTTTGGCGGTGGGCCGGGCATGCTGCTGATGCCGGGACCGGTGGTGGCTTGCGTGGAGCAGGTGCAAGGGCTCGGCGAACAGGCGGGTGGGGGCGATCGGCCTCCAGTTGGTCATTTGGTGATGCTCACCCCCGGTGGCCGTCGGCTCACGCAGGAAGTGGTGGAGAGCCTCGCCCGGCAGGAGCGGATCGTGCTGCTCTGCGGCCGCTATGAGGGTTTTGACGACCGCGTCCGGGAAACGCTGCAGCCCGACGAGATTTCGATCGGGGATTATGTGCTCTCTGGCGGCGAGGTGGCGGCGATGGTGATCGTTGACGCCGTGGCCCGTCTGGTGCCAGGGGTCCTCGGTGATGAAGAGAGTGCCCGCCAAGATTCCTTCTCCGGCGCCGAGCGCCTCGTGGAAGGCCCACAATACACCCGGCCGCGCGAATTTCGCGGCCTGCGCGTGCCCGACGTTCTGTTGTCGGGCGACCATGGCAGGATCGCCCAGTGGCGGCATGAACAGGCCGTCGATGCGACCCGCCGCCGATCCCCCGCCCAACCCCAAAGGAGCCTCCAGTGAGCCAGAAGATTCTTGCCCTTGTCGAAGCCTCGAGCCTGAAGACCGAGGTTCCCAAGTTCGCGATTGGCGATACCGTCGATGTCCACACCCGCATTCTCGAAGGTGAGAAGGAGCGTGTGCAGATTTTCAATGGCGTGGTGATCGCCCAGAGCGGCTCCGGGAGCCGGTCGATGTTCACCGTCCGGCGGATCGTGGCCGGCGAGGGGGTCGAGCGGAAGTTTCCGCTGCACTCTCCCAAGATCGCCAAGGTCGAGGTGAAGCGTTCGGGTGTATCGCGCCGGGCGAAGCTCTACTACCTGCGCGACCGCGTTGGGAAGTCGGTCCGCCTGCGCGAGAAGCGCGACGACATGCCGGTTGCTGCAGCCAAGAAGATGGCGCCGAAGGCCACCAAGAAGGCAGCTGCGAGCAAGTCCTGAGGGTTCGTTTCCTGCCTGGGAGCCTGCTTCGCAGGCTGCTGGGTCTGGGGGCAGCATGGGCACGGGGCTGTACAAATGGTATGGCTGGTTTTGCCGGTGGGCCGGCCAAACACTCTCCCTGATGGGGGTGGCTGCTCCCATGCATGCAGAGCCTGAATCTGACTGGCGGGGCGTGTTGGGCCGGCGTGGCGAGGATGAGGCGGCAGCCTACCTCCGCCAGCAGGGCTACCGGATCGTGGCCCGCCGCGCGCGGGTGCTGCGGGGCGACATCGACATCGTTGCCGTGGACGGCCGCACGGTGGTGTTTGTGGAGGTGCGGTCGCGCAGCGACACCTCCCACGGTCATCCCGCCGAAACGGTCGGGTACCGGAAGCAGCGCCGCATCGCCGAACTGGCCACCGCCTACATCCGGCGGCACCGGCTGCAGGACTGCCATGTGCGGATCGATGTGGTTACGGTGACGTTCGCCGCCGAGGCGGGAAGTTCGCCGGTCGTCGAGCATTTCCGCAACGCCTTCGACAGCCCGATTTGATTCTCTCTACGCGCCGCGCGTTCACAGCCCGCGGCTGGCCGCCTGATCGCTCCAGCGGGCTAACTCGGTCGGGTCGGTGAAGATCAGCATCATTTCTGGGGGGAGCCGGCGGCGGATGCGCTCCAGGCGGGCCCTGGTTTTGAACGCGGGAGCATGGCCAGCCACCTGCCGAATCGCGATGCCGACGGTCTGCCGCGGATTCCGCTTGGCGATGGCGGCATAGAGTTCGGGGTCGCGTTCGCCGGAATCGCCCACCAGCAGAAACCGGCGGCCGGGAAAGTCGGCCATGATCTGCTCGATGATGCGGCGTTTGGAGCGCTTGCGCGAGGGGAGTCGCCGCAGCGGCGTTGAATCCTTGAGGCGGAAGAGCTTGAGGTGCATCGAGCCGGCGGGGAGCCCGCAGGCATGGAGAAAGCCGTCGAGGCACGTCGCCAGTTGCCACGGGCTGGCCGACACATAGTGAAAAGCCGCCCCGGCCCGCAGCCAGGTGTCGTACACATCCACCATGCCGGGTACGGCCGAGAACTCGCGCACCAAGGTGTTGGCCAACAACTCCCGCCGGTTGGCGACCTCAGTCACCTTCACGGTGTCGTCGATGTCGGAGATCACCGAGAGCCCTTCCGCCCCGATCAGATGGATGGTGCCACCGGCCGGATTGCCGCTGCTGGCCGGCGGCGCGAGGAGCGAATCTCCCAGGTGGTCGGGGCCGGTCAGGCAGGCCTGATAGGAGAGCCTGTTGGTTGCAGCAAGCGTCGATTCATCCAGGTCGATCTGGCTCTGGAAGTGGCCGACCCGGTCTGTGAGGCCGATATCGAGCAGGCGGCCGGCGATGGCGACCTGGACCGGTTCGCCCGCCACACGCTGGAAGAGGAACGCATTGGCCCGGCGCTTGAACACCTCCGACTGCACTTGGCGGTCGCTGAGGTCGAGCAGGCGACGCAGCACCGCCAAGGCGAGCACCCGCCTGCGGCTGGTCGGTGGGAGGGGGCGGGTGACCATGCCGGCGACCGTGGCCCGCCACAGGTTTTCTCCCGCCAGGCGCCGCGCATAGGTGGGAAAGAGGACGATCATGGGGTGGGACCACAAAGCTGACGGAGGGGCCGGGAATGGCCCAGGAGGGGTCGCTGGAGCAGGGAAACCTGCCCCAGCGTGGCGGATGCTAGGGAGCGCTTGCAAGTGGGGGCCACCGCATTCTACAACTGTGCGGTGCGGGCGTTTCAGCCCGGCGGTGGAGCTTGGAGAAGAGCATGGGTGTCAAGAAAACGGGCAAGGGTCGGCGCAAACTAGGGCAAAAGAAGCGCCGCATGAGGGCCCGCATCCGCCATCGCAAGGGTTGATCGGTTGCCGGCAGCGGTGGAGTGACGTCGGTTTTCACCCCGCTGCGGAATCTATCGGCAATCGGGCAGGCGACTGCTCATCGTTCAGGCAACTTCATCAGGGGAGTGTCTGGCGTTTGCACGCCGGTCGCAGTTTCATAATGCCTTCTGCAGATTTGCCAGTGCGGCAGACCGGTGTCGACCCTGTTCTGCCCTGGCGGGCTTTGGCGGTGCTAGCCGCGCTGCTGGCGGTTGAAGCAGGCGTTCTTGCGGTCTGCTTCGGTCGCTCCCTGTGGGAGCTGGACAACAAGAAGTGGGTCGCCTTTGCCGTCATGTTCATTCTGGTCGGCTGCTGGTCTCATATTGAGCAGCATCAGGATGAGTACCGCCAGAGGCGCGTCTCATGGCCGTTGGTGGCGGGCCAGATCTTTTCGTTTGTCTGTGCTCTGGCGTCGCTCCGCTGGATGCTCTCGGGAGCATCCCCGACGAGTCTTGGCGAGGCCGGGAGCTGGGGAGTGGCTGTCGCGCCGCTGGTGGCATGGTTTGTCTTTTCGCTGGCGATCGTTGTGCCCCGGTTCACGCTCGCCAGGAATCTGCTGGGGATCTCCGGGGTGTGTGCCCTGTTTGCCGCTGTGGCCTGGCGCAGCGGCGAACTGTCGCAGGGTTTCTGGAAGATCAGTGGCGAAACGACGATGCAGATGGTGGAAGGGCTCCTGAGGCCCTTTGCCGGCGCCCCCGTGATCCGGCCGAAGCCGTTCGTGATTGGTACCGAAGGCTTTCAGGTCACGATTCTGGAGTGGTGCTCGGGATTCCAGGGAATCGGTCTGATCACGATGCTGCTGACCGCCTACCTCTGGTGGTTTCGGCGGATCCATCGTTTTCCGCAGGCGCTCCTGCTGCTGCCGATCGGCGTGGCGCTGATCTGGCTGGCGAACGTGGTTCGCATCACGGCGCTGATCCTTGTCGGCATTTATCTTTCGCCCGAAATTGCCATCGACGGATTCCATTCCACGGCGGGATGGATTGCGTTTGTCACCGTCGGGATGGGGCTCATCGTGGCCAGTTCCCGGATCCCCTTCTTCACCAAACCGGAGGGGTTGTCGCGGGGATGGGGCCTGACGCGGCAGCCGGAGCGGTTGGCGGTGCCGGCCGGGGCGGTCGGCCAGGAGTCGGGGAGCCTGCCGATAACGGCCTGCCTCCTGCCGTTTCTGGGCCTGACGGCCATCACCATGCTCACGGCCGCCTTCAGCAGCGGGTTTGACATTCTCTATCCCATCCGGGTGGTCTGCGTGGCGGCAGTGCTGTGGTATTTGCGGGGTGCCTTTCGCTGGCAGGAGTGGCGCCCCGCGCTGCTGCCGGTGGTGATTGGGGCCCTCTCCTTTGTGGTCTGGATGTTTCTCACCCCAGGCACAACGGAGGCGTCCCTGGAGTTTGACGCCGTCCAAAACCCCTTCCAGCTGGGGCAGCCGTGGGCGGCGCTCTGGCTGCTGTTCCGCGTGCTCGGGTCAACGGTCACCGTGCCGATCGCCGAGGAACTCTTCTTTCGCGGCTTCGTGGCCCGCCGCACCATCAACGAGGATGCCGACAGCGTGCCCCTCGGGCAGTTCACCTGGTTTTCGTTTCTGGTTTCCTCGGTGCTGTTTGGCGTGCTGCACGGCGACGCCTGGATTGCCGGGATTGTGGTCGGCATGCTCTTTGCCGGCGCCCTCTATTACCGCCGCCGGATGGTCGATGCCGTTGTGGCCCATGCCACGACCAATGCGCTGCTGAGCGCCTATGTGATGGCGACTGGATCATGGTCGCAGTGGGGGTGAGTGGTTCCCGCTGCCGCTGGTGCAGTCAGACCACCCCCTGCGATCGTCAAATCCTCTCCGTCCCCCGCCCCGCAAGCCGCCAGACCCCGGCTTGAATTTCTTGCTGCGCACCGGCCGTGAGGTAGGGTTGCCGGACGACGCAGAATGCCCGCGGCGTCGACTTGCCGTGCGAAGCGTGCGGCGGAACATGGAAGGAGGGGATCCGATGCTGAGAATGGAATGGATGCCACGGTCGTGGGCTCTGGCTGCCGCAGCGCTGGCGCTGACCACAACCGGGTGCAAGTCGCTCAACGAGAAATACATCCAGCTGGAAGTCTGGAAGTACGAGCGCTGCTTTGGCCACCTGCCTCCAGGGTTTGTGCCCCCCTCGGCGATGGCCGCGGCCGTTGCCGCTCCCGTGGCCCAGCCGCGGCCGTGCGGACAGCCCGCTGCCTGCCAGCAGGCCGCGCCCTGCGCAGGAGGTGGTGAGGCGATGGTTGCCGGCGGGATGATGGGGGGGGAGAATTGCAGTCAGTGCCAAAGTGGCGGGATGGAAGGGGGCATGCCCGCAGGTGGCCACATTGTGCCGGGCGGCCCGGGCCTGCCGGGCGGGGCTGCTGCTCCCATGCTGCCCTCCGGGCCGGGTGGCTCGCCTGGGGCGATGTCCAGCGGAGCGGGGATGCCGACGCCCGCGGGTGTCACCTCCAGCCGGCCGGTGGTGATCTCCGATGAGGTGGTGCTGCCGTAGCCGATCCCGCACTGGCGGAAGAATGCCGGCCAGCGCAGGCCCCTGTCAGCCGAGCGTTTCGCGCGGGCCGGGGAACTCGCCATCGACCACATCCTTGCGCCACCGCTCCAGGCCGTCGCCAATGACTCCCTTGGCGTCGGCGTAGGCCCGGACGAATTTGGGAACGTGGTCGAGTGAGAGCCCGACCAGATCGTGGAGCACCAACACCTGCCCGTCGCAGTGCGGTCCGGCGCCGATGCCGATGGTGGGAACTCCAATCGCCTGCGTGATCTGCCGGGCAGCCTCCTGCGGGATGCACTCCAGCAGCACAGCAAAAGCTCCGGCATCTGCCGCGGCGCGAGCATCGTTCATCAGCTGCTCGAGATTGCGTTGCATGCGGTAGCCACCGAGCTGGTGCACCGCCTGGGGACGCAGCCCGACATGCCCCATCACAGGAATGCCGGCCGCTGCGATGCCGGCGATCACATCTGCCTGCCCGGCGGTTCCCTCCAGTTTCACCGCCTGGCAGCCGGTTTCCTTGAGCAGGCGAGCGCACGATTCCACCGCCGTGCGGATGCCCAGGTGCTGCAGCGGAAAGGGGAGGTCGACTACCACCAGCGCCCGACTGGCGGCCCGCGCGACGATCTCCCCGTGGTAGATCATCTGTTCCAGCGTGGCAGGAATCGTAGAACTCCTCCCGGCGACCACCATCGCCACGCTGTCCCCCACCAAGACGCAGTCGATACCGGCCCCATCGACGAGCCGTCCAGTCGGCCAGTCATAGGCGGTAACCATCGTGATCGGGCGCCGGTCCCGTTTGGCGGCGGCAAGATCGAGAACATTGACGCGTCGAACCGGTGCAGTCATGGGGGGGTGGAGGCCGGAGGGGATGGGCGGGGAAAGTGTCCCCGAAACAGGCACCAACTTACCAAGCATCCCCCCATCTTTCGCAAAAAACCGGAACTACCTAGGGGTTGACCTTGCGGCAGGGCATTCGCCCCTTATAATCGCGGGATTCCTGCTGTGTTTTTCGGTGCACCCAGACCTGCGGCTTTTGTCGCTGGCGGGTGGGCCGGTCTCAGAAGTGTTGTTTGCGGGTGTAGCTCAGTTGGTAGAGCACCACGTTGCCAACGTGGTTGTCGTGGGTTCGAATCCCATCACCCGCTTCGCTGGTGTGGCGCACGCCGGGATTGTCCGGTGCGCTCAGGGAAAAAGAGTCCCTTCGGTCCTAGACTTTCCCGGTCCGGTTCCGCCCGTCCCGCGTCCCCGATTTCGAGCGTCCACCGCCCAGCCCTGATTCGCTGATTGATTCGCTGATTCCCCACTCCCCGGTCAGCGTCCAGATCCGGGGGACCTCTGCCCCCGATCCCATCCGGAAGCTTTCATGTCTGAATCTGTCGCCCTCGCCCCCAGTTCCCCGGCCGATACCAGTGGCGACCTGCAGCGCCCCCCGTTGAATATCGGCGTGGTCGTGGAGAACGTGTCCACCTGCCAGCGGCGGGTGAAGGTCTCGATTCCCCGCGAGGATATCTCGCGCTACTTCGATGAAGCGGTCGGCGAACTGATGCCCTCGGCTGTGCTGCCCGGATTTCGGGCGGGGCGGGCGCCGCGAACGCTGGTCACCAGCCGTTTCAAGGCCGAACTGAGCGACCAGATCCGTTCCAAACTGCTCGCCGATGCGATGACGCAGGTGTCGGAGCAGGAGAAGCTGTCGCCGATCAGCGAGCCCGAACTCGATATGGGGGCCGTGCTGCTGCCGGAGACGGGCCCGATGACGTTCGAGTTTTCCCTCGAAGTCCGTCCTGAATTCGAGATGCCCGAATGGAAGGGGCTGGCGATCAAGCGTCCAACCCGCGAGATTTCTGAGGCCGACGTCGACGAATCGCTGTCGCATCTGTTGCGGGAGCGCAGCAAACTTGTGCCGCACGACGGCGCCCCTGCCGAGGGGGATCTGGTCATCGCCAACCTGCGGTTTCTCGACGGCGATGTGGTGCTTTCCGAGGCACACGAGCTGGAAATCATCGTCCGTTCCAAGCTGTCGCTGGCCGATGCCGAACTCGCAGGCTTTGCGAAGCTGCTTTCCAAGGCCAAGCCCGGCACGACCGTCAAGGCCGACATCACCATCTCCCCCGAGGCTGCCGTCGAGGCGCTGCGTGGCAAAACGGTGACGATGGAGCTGACGGTGCTCGAGGTCAAGAAGCTTGAACTCCCCGAACTCACGGCAGACCTGCTGGCAGAGCTGGGCTCTTTTGAAACGGTTGACGAACTGCGTGCAGCTTTCCGCAAGCAGTTGGAAAACCAGCTGGAATGGCACCGCCGCCGTCAGGTTCGGCAGCAGGTGGCCAGTGCCCTGACTGCTTCGGCGACATGGGATCTGCCCCCCGATCTGCTGCGGCGGCAAAGCCAGCGGGAATTGGAGCGCTCGATCCTGGAGCTGCGGCGCAGTGGCTTCGATGACGATTCGATCCGTCGCCATGTCAACGAACTCCGCCAGACGGTGATGGCCAGCACTGCTCGGGCCCTCAAGGAACACTTCATCCTGGAGCGGATCGCCGAGGAGCATGCGATCGCCGACACCGCAGCCGACTACGATGAGGAGATTCGGGCAATCGCTGGCCAGTCGGGCGAATCGCCGCGGCGCGTGCGTGCGAGCCTGGAAAAGCGGGGCCTGATGGATGTGCTCCGCAATCAGATCATCGAGCGTAAAACGCTCGATCTTGTCACGGCCAGCGCCTCCTTCATCGACACGCCGTTTGAGTTCCGCAAGGCCGATTCCGATGCTGTAGACCACGCCGTCTGCGGTGCCTTGGTGGGCGATGAGGAAATCCCCACTGCCACCCGGACGGAGGCCTCCGAACTGCCCACCGCAGCCCGCAGGTAGATGTCGCCCCCAGCGGAGAAGTTTGGTCGGAAGTTTTTTGGAGCCTCGTTTTTGTCGCCTTGTTTCTGCCTGTCGGCACCCGCATCATCTCCTTTCCGTTTCACGTCTGCACCGTTCACTGCTGCTTTTTCGCAGGTTTCCTGCAGGTTTTTCCTTCTGGGCCACGACCACCATGCACGAGCGTTCGTCTGATCCGCATGCCTCCCACGCCTCCGGCGCCTACCGCGACTACCAGCGGCAGCGGCAGATGACGTTGGGCGATCTGCTGCTGGAAAACAGGATCATCCTCCTGCAGGGGGAGATTTACGATGGCAACGCCAATGAAGTGGTGATGAAACTGCTCTATCTCCAGAGTGAGAATCGCCGCAAAGACATCCACTTCTACATCAATTCGCCCGGTGGCAGCGTCACGGCGACGATGGCGATCTACGACACCATGCAGATCCTTTCCTGCCCTGTGGCTACCTACTGCGTCGGGCTCGCAGCCAGCGGTGGGGCTGTTCTGCTCGCCGGTGGCTCGAAGGGGAAGCGATTTGCCTTGTCCCATGCCAAGGTCATGATCCACCAGCCCTATGGCCAGGTGGGTGGGCAGGTGAGCGACATCGAAATTCAGGCCGACGAAATCGTCAAAACCCGATCTGTGCTCAACGAAATTCTGGCGCACCATACCGGTCAGCCGATCGAGCGGATCGCCAAAGATACCGACCGCGATCGCTATCTCACGGCGATTCAGGCGAAGGAGTATGGGCTGGTCGATGACGTGCTGACCAAGCCGCCGGTCACTGGTGAAGACGAAGAGAAGGAGAAGGACTAAGCCCATGCCGCTGATTCCCTACGTCATCGAGAAGAGCGGCCGCGAAGAGCGGGCGATGGACATCTACAGCCGCCTGCTGAAGGACCGCATTGTGTTCCTCGGCTCGCAGGTCAATGATGAGGTGGCCAATGCCATCGTCGCCCAGCTGCTGTTTCTGCAGTCGGATGATCCCAAGAGCGACATCCATCTCTACATCAATTCGCCGGGCGGCAGCGTGACCGCCGGCTTGGCGATTTACGACACAATGCAGTTCGTGACCTGCGATGTGGCGACCTACTGCATCGGCCAGTGCGCCTCGATGGGGGCCGTGCTGCTGACTGCCGGCGCCAAGGGGAAGCGGCGAGCCCTTCCCAATTCACGGATCATGATTCACCAGCCGCTTGCCGGCATGGAGGGAACGGCGGAGGAGATCATGATCCACGCCAAGGAATTCCGGTTTATCAAGCAACGACTCAACATGATTCTGCAGAAGCACACCGGTCAACCCCTCGACAAGATCGAGGAGCACACCGACCGGGACAACTTCATGGCGGCTGAGGTGGCCAAGCAGTATGGCCTGATCGACGAGGTGATCGACCGCATGCCCGAAGTGAAGAGCGTTCCGTAGCAGACCACCCACGGATGGTGTTGGAAAAAAAACTGTCTGAGGCGCAGGAGGCGCATCATGAACAGACCCACAATCAGGCCTCGGCGCCCGGAGGGAGCCGCGGGTTGGATTCTCTTGCCGCCCCTGCGAGCCCTTGGCTCTGCGGCGGCTGTCTCTTGCTTGGCTTGCGTGCAACTCCATGGGGAGCAGGTGGCCAGGAGACTGTTTGCCGGGGTCGCGGTGCTTGGGGTCTGCCTGGCGGCAGGCTGCAAGAGCGATCTCAACCAGCAGTTGCTGGAACGCGAATTGCGGATGCAGGAAGATCAGATTTATCTCCTGCAGGACGAACTGCAGGCCAAGTGCGCCCGGCTGGAGCGTAGCATTGGCGAAAACGGCAGCCTGAAGAAGCAGCTCGGAATTGGTGAGACCGATCCGGCGCAGGGACGGCCGAAGATGCCGGGCGGGCTGTTTTCGGGTCAGGCCGCGGCTGGCGCCCCGGCGGCTCTGCCGCCACCGATGCCCCCCAGCGCCGCGGGCACAACGCGCTCTGGCCCCGACGCGATCCGGTTCGTGCCTCCTGCCGTTTCCATACCCCCGGCCGGCGGCGGTGCCCTGCCTCCCCCCATGCCCCCTGCTCTGTCACCCCCCGCGGGCCTGCCGCGATCGGCGGTGCCACCGCCAATCACGCCTCCCACGCTTGAGGGCGTGCCACCCCTGCCGAACGAAACGGGTCGAGGAGCCCAGGCACCAGCAGGCCTGCGCCTCTCCTATAACGAAAGCCTCGCCGGCGAAGGAAAGATTACCCATCTGGTGATCAACCCCAGCCGGACCGTCTGTTTCGACGGGGATGGCGATTCCCTCTCCGACGGACTGGCGCTGGTAGTCGAGCCGCGCGATGCCGACGAGCGCCTCGTGACAGCCGCGGGGGATATCACTGTCACGGTGCATGATCCGAGTGTCCAGCCGATCGCCGCTTTAGTCGGCCAGGATGTCGACGCCGGGGCCTGCATTGCGAGATTCGACGTGCCCCAGGCAGAGGCCATCAACCACTTCCGACGCACGTCACGGGCGCGGGGGCTGCACTTTGTGTTTCGCTGGCAGGGGCCTCCCCCCGCCAGTGGCCATATCATGGTGCGGGTCAGGATGACCAGCTTCGATGGGAGCGTTCACGAAACGCTCGCCACCGTTTCGACCCGGCCCGAGACCCCCTGATGCGCCTATGTCAACCATCAGGGCATGCTGGGCCTTTCCTGCCGAGCGCCGTGGGCCTGCTCCTCCATTGCCTTGGCGAGATTGCGGCGGGGAGTTTCGGCCGTGGGATCGCGGTTGATGATCGAACGATAGAGGGGAATCGCTTCGTCAAAACGCTTCAGGCGGGCCAGGAGAGTGGCGAGGTCGTTGCCGATCTGGCCGCTTTCGGGGTCGAGTTCCAGCGCCTTTGTGTAGGCCTCAATGGCTGGCTCTACGAATCCCTGCTCCGCGAGCGATTTGCCCTGGATGTAGTGCGCAGAAGCGTATGAGGAATCAAGATCGAGCGCACCCCTGGCGGCTTCCGATGCCTCCGCAGCTTTGCCCTCGGCCAGAAAGAGCATTCCCAGGTGGGTGAGAGTGACGGCTTCGCGCTGCGGGTAGCTCACGGCCTGCTCCAACTGTTGCCGCGCCGCGGCGAAGTCGCCGCGTGCGGCCAGCATCGCAGCGAGATTATTGTGGGCAAGCTGCAAGCCGGGGTCGGCATCGAGGGCTTGGCGAAAGTGCGATTCGGCTTCACGGGGAAGACCGCGATCTCTCAGCGCAACGCCCAAGTGGCAGTGTGCGATGGGACTGCTGGGTTCGATGGCGATCGCGTGGTTCCACAGGCTGATCGAATCGCGCCAGTGGAATAACTGCCGTTGGTCGAGGATGACAAAGATTGAGGCGACCGCCGTCAGCAGGGCCGGGAGCACCCAGTGCGGGAATCGTACCCGCCTGGCCAGTTCGACTGTGCCCCAGACGATCGCGATGCTCAGGCCGATGTGCGGCACATAGGTGAAGCGATCAGCATATGATTGAGTCCCCTGCTGGGCAACCAACCCGAGGACCGGGAGCAGAGACACAAGAAACCATGCACAACCTATCGGCACGGCGGGCACGACCCGGCCGGCTGCAGCGGCGAGCCCAAGACAGCCGGTGATCGACGCCGCATATCCCAGCAAGAGCCAGCCAGACGCGGTTGTCACTCCCGGGTGAAGGTAGAGGACGTGCAGCGATGTCGGCCAGAATGTCTTTTGGCCATACGCGACGATGGCTTGCACGGCGTTGGGCAAGCGGGCCTCCAGAAACGGCATGTCGGCCTCGGATTGAATGGCTTGAGCCTGCGATTGCATGGTGATCGCGGCGAAGATCAGAGATATCACCAAGAGCGGCAGTTTTTCTGCAATCGCTTTACGAAACGCCAAGGTTGGATACGGTGACGCCGTTCCATCGCAACGGGCCGGACAGCCCACGCCCGGAACGGAGATACGGTTGAGCGGCCAAGCATCCAGCAGCAGCAGCAGCACCGGGAGCGTGACGAGGATCGGCTTCGAAAGCAGGCCCGCGAGCATCGCTACGGCCACCAAGAGATATCGCCGCGGGACCGGATCGCGGCAATATCGATCGTAGGCGTAGAGGCTCAACGCGAGGAAGAAACCACTCAACACATCCTTGCGCTCGGAAACCCACGCCACGCTCTCCACACGGAGGGGATGGATTGCAAACAGCAGCATGGCAGCGGCGCTGCGGCCCGGGCATCCCGTCATGCGGGCCAGCGCGATCCACAGCAGTGCGGTCGCTGCGGAATGGAGCACAATATTGGTGCTGTGAAACCCAGCGGGACCGGGGCCGAAGAGCGTCGCATCCAGTTGATAGGAAACGAATGTGAGAGGAATCCAGTTGACTTCTACGACTCGCGTGAACACAGCATGCAGCCCGCCCAGCGACAGGCCATTCAGAACGAGCGGGTTATCGTAAACGTAAATGTTGTCATCCCAATTGACGAAGTCAAAGGTGACGGCAGGCAGGAATACCAGAAACACCGCAAGACCCAACAGGCCCGCCATCATTCGCGGGTTGTGGAGCAGGCCTGCTCTCGGGCCGGAAGGTATGGGCTGTAAGGTGTTCATGCTGCTCAGTATAATATTTCATTCAGTTGGCTACTGCTTGGCCGAGGAGGTGCGGTGGGAACGTGCAGCCTAAAAACGTGAGGATGTCGGCGGCGGCAGGGCTTTTGAGGGGCTGGCCGGGTTTCGGTACGCGGGAGAACAACGGTGCCCATCCGACTGGTTCTGGTGGGGTGTCCGCACGCATGAGGGGGAAGTGTCGGTATGTTTCGTGACAAGCGGGTCATCGTCGTTATGCCCGCGTACAATGCCGCAGCTACGCTTCGACGCACTCATGAGGAAGTGCTCTCACAGGAGGGCATCGTTGACGAGGTGATCGTCGTCGACGACGCCGGCAGTGATGACACCGCCGCGATCGCAGCGACTCTTCCCAAGACGATCGTACTGCGGCATGAGCGAAACCTCGGCTATGGCGGCAACCAAAAGACGTGCTACCACCTTGCACTCAAACGTGGGGCCGACATTGTGATCATGGTGCACCCCGACTTCCAATACACGCCAATGCTCATTCCGGCGATGGCTTCGCTGATTGCCAACGGCGTATACGACTGCGTGCTCGGATCCCGAATTCTGGGCGGTAAAGCACTCGCCGGCGGCATGCCTTGGTGGAAGTACGCTGCCAACCGAGCCCTTACCTTGAGCGAGAACATCCTCATCGGCGCCGCGCTCGCGGAGTACCACACGGGGTATCGGGCTTTTTCCCGCAGGCTCCTCGAGCGGGTTCCTTTTGAACGAAATTCAAACGATTTCGTCTTCGATAATCAGATTCTCGCTCAGATTCACTGGCTCGGCTACACGATTGCGGAGATCACCTGCCCGACGAAGTATTTCAAGGAGGCATCGTCGATCAACTTCTCCCGTAGCTGTACTTACGGCTGGGGCTGTTTGGCAACCGGCGTGCACTTTCGGCTGGCAAAGTGGGGGCTCGTGGACGACAGCTTCTTCCGGCCTACACAATTTGATGCGGATGAGTTGCATGCCTCCTTCGCCATTGATAAGGAGCGAAGCCACTTCGAACCGGAGTCAAAACGTTTATGAGCAGCGGACCAGCAGATTCACCCGTTGAGTTTGGATCTTGCATCCGATGGGAACCGCTTGAAAGCGACACCTCCCGGTTAGCAAGTCTGTATCGGTCGGCTGCCCCCTACCCGCATATCGCGCTGCCAAACTTTCTGGAGGTGGGGGTCGCGGAAAAACTTGCGGCCGACTTTCCGCCGCCGATGGGTGAGGCTTGGATCAACTACAGGCATTTGAACGAGCATAAATTTGGCCAGACGAAGCGGGCTCTTTTTCCCGATTCAATCGGGGCGGTAGTCGACGAGTTGAACTCCCCCCGGTTCGTTGACTGGCTTTCCAGGCTGACCGGGATTGAGGGCTTGCTTGCCGATACGACGTTGGAAGGTGGCGGCATGCACCAGACGCCGGCAGGCGGTTTTCTCAACGTTCATGCCGATTTCACGATGCATCACCATCGGCCGACGTGGCGACGGCGCTGCAACCTGATCGTCTACCTGAATCCGGAGTGGCGGGATGAGTGGGGCGGTGCCATCGAACTGTGGGACGAAGGCATGAAGCGGGCGGTTGTGCAGGTGCCGCCGCTGCTCAATCAGGCCGTTATCTTCGAGACCACCGACACGACCTACCACGGGTATCCCGATCCGATCCGCTGCCCGCAGGGCAGCACCCGGAAAAGCATCGCTCTTTACTACTACACAGACGAACCGGCAGGAAGCGCCCCACCGCGGGCGACCAACTATCGGGCCCGGCCTACGGATTCCTTCGGCCGAAGGCTGGCAATCTGGGCTGACACGTCTGCCGTCGCCGCCTATTCCGTCATCAAGAGGAGGCTTGGGCTGTCGGATGAGTTCGCCAGCCGGATCCTGAGCCGGCTGGCGGGGAAGACGTCCGCGAATGATCGTCGACCCGCGGATCGCCCTCACGACGAATAACATACTGCGGCTATGTGTCCGCATGACTGGTTGAAGAAAGCGCTCTCGGTGCAGTGAGCCACCCTGTTCGTGGCGATCGGGGTCGGTTTTCGCTGGAACCGCCTTGACGAGCAGTTTCGATTAGCAGGCTGTGGATAAAGTGCATGGAGGACTTTTTCCACGGGCAGCTAGCGGGCCGGGGAGAGATCACTCCATCACGACCTCGTCCTTGTCAAAATCGAGGACCAGATTCTTGATGCCGGAACGAGGCACCGTGACCTTCCAGGGGGAGGTGCTGGCCGAGCTGAATTTGGCAGGTCGATCGGCGCCACTTTCGGAGGTGATTCCGACCGAGACAAAATACTCCCCCGGCTTCACGCCCGGATTCGGGAGTGTGTACATCTTGAATGTGCCGTCGAGTTGCATGCCGGCGATCGCCCGGTCCTCCCCCCGCTTGCTGACGGGATCGAAGTTGATCTGAAACCCCGATTCGGGCACCTTGCCCCCCTTCAGGAGTTTGCCGCTCACCGGCACAAGGCCGGTGGAGGAGCAGCCCGGCAATAATCCTGCGCAGAGCAGCAGAGAGAAACCGGCGACTCTCCGTCGGGAGAACAGATGCTGCGAAAGTGTGCCGGTTGGAAAAAGAGAAGAATGGGTGTTCATGATTGGTGAAGCTAAGGGGGAATGATGAAGATGATGGTAAAAGAACGTGGCCAACGGAGCGACTCGGCAGTCATCGGGCGATGCGAGTGCATGCGCTTGAAAAAGCCGATGGCGCCCATGACTAGGCGCTCCCTCGCGAAGCAGAAAAATGCTGGATCGCACCCATTGCTGGGTGCGATCCAGCCAGAATTCCAAGGAACCCATTCAGGCCCCTCGCATATCAGCTCTCAGTAAGCACCGAGCACATTCAGATCGATCGCCCACCCGTCGTTGATCGACAGCAGCGGCCGGATACCGACCGGGTCACCAATGACATAGTTGACCTTTGTAGCTGACAAATAATTGTCCGCCGTAAACGCAGCTTGGGCCGGAATACCGGTACCATATGCGATGGTCCGGAGGGAACCATCGGCGAACACCATATTGAAGCTGCCTGGGTGGGCCGAGCCCCACGACTCGGCAATCGCAAAACCGAGGCCGACGGGATCTCCATCCATGTCCATATAGGTCCAGAAAGTGTCGACGCGGTTATTCCCCCAGTCGCCGACGGCCATCGGGTCGTCAAAGAAGAGGCCACCGCTTGAGTACATCTGCGTATTCATCGCCCGTTCCCCGCACAGCGCCGTCGTGGTCGTGCCGTCGGTGATATCCTTCGGCGCCCGCGGCTTGACGACCTTCGGCATAATAGAATTCATTCCCAGAGGCGTGAGGTAGTCAGGCGCGAAACTCGGAGTTCCGCCAGCCGTGCGGGCCACGGGGTGGAGATCCCGATTGGGTATGTAGTCGCTTCTCCCCACCCTCGTCACCGCCGGCAGGCTGGCGGTGGCGTTGGGGAGAGTGTATTTGACTGGCCCCCTACCAGAAGTGCCCGCAAGGAAGGCAACCTTCGTGGCATCATAGGTCGTACTGCCGTTGTAGCTGTGGGTGATCACCGTATCTTCGACGGGCACCAACAGCGGATCGGCACTGCGCCGAGCTGGGCAGTTCAGCTGCGGAAACGCGACGTTTTCGTAGTTGTTGCTGTCGTAGATGTTCTGCAGTTCCATGAACGGCATCGCGGCCCAGAACTGGTTTCCATTGGGATTCAGTGCCGAATCGCCGCTGTAGCCATGGTGGACAATCCGCGCCCGACCGCCGGCCCCGAACTCATACACATAACCGGCCTGGCCGTTGGGAAGATAGTAGTTCTGTTTTCCCCCAATCGCATAATCAGTTGTAGACCGTGACGAGGCCGCCTTGCCGCCGTAGGGATAAAAACCCTTGGCCGACACGAAATTGAGAACCCCCAGCCCGACCTGCTTCAGATTGCTCTGGCAGACGGTTTTCCGAGCCGCTCCGCGCGCGCTCTGCACAGCTGGCAGGAGCAACCCGACCAACGTGCCGATGATGGCAATCACCACCAGCAGTTCGACGAGGGTAAAGCCCCCCCTAGCGAATCCTGAACGAATGTTCATGAGACACCTCTTGGATATGAAGAAATGGAATGGAAACAGATAACCCCCGAGACATTTTCCCCACGGGAAAAAATCCCGATTACGGAGGGAGCAAAAAAAGATACCCCCCGCATGGAGAAATCCTAACGGAGAATTCGCAGGCCGTCAATCGGGCAACTCCGCTTGTGCGCCCCGAGCGTTGTGGGCTGGCCTGGGAGCGGAACTGGCAGCCCGACGCCGGCTAAATCTACGGGGAAAAAGACCCGCCCACAGGCTGTCAATCAAGCACAACATCGCTTGGAGGCGATGCCTGCCGACTGGGGAAATCCGCGGCGTTTCCTGCGGCCGGCAAAGTGGGCTGTCTTCTGTTCCAGAGGGCCAGGGAGGACTTTTTCCACGGACAGCCAGGGTTTTGCCCTCTTGACGCTGCCTTGGCCGGTTGCGAATGCGCGGCCGCAGCAACCGCAGAGGGCTGGGCCCGGGCGGCCGGGGAAGGTTTCCCAAAGCACTGTATGGCTGGAATCGTGTTGGAGTGCTACCGCCACCGCTCGATGAGCACCTTGGCCTCGAGCAGCGCGGCGAACGCTCCCTGTTTCAGTCTCGTATTTCCGCCTCGAACCCCACAGTCCGCTGGCTGGGCAGACCCGGGACTGGATCCTGTTGTTTCAGCGGATGCCGTGACAATCTGCCGATGCTGACGGCGCCACGATTTTCGCCAGTGGCAATTTTCACTTCAGCGGCGGCACTCTACCCCACACGCCTACAGCCCTTTGTCCTCGAGGAAGTTGAGCAGGTCGGCAACGCGGTTGGAGTAGCCCCACTCGTTGTCGTACCAGCTCACCACCTTGACGAAGTTCCCCAGGCCGATCGTGTCGACGGCGGAGAAGATCGAGCTGTGGGGGTCTTGCTTGAGATCGGTGGAGACGAGCTCCTGATCGGTGTATCGCAAGATTCCCTTGAGCGGCCCCTCGGCAGCCTTTTTCATCGCGGCGTTGATTTCGGCGGGGCTGGCTTCCTTATTGAGCAGCGCCGTGAAATCGACCACGCTCACCGTCGCGACCGGCACGCGGAAGGCCATGCCGGTGAATTTGCCCTGCAATTCGGGGATCACCAAGCCCACCGCCCGGGCGGCGCCTGTGCTCGAAGGAACGATATTGAGGGCCGCGGCCCGGGCATCGCGGAGATCCTTGGCGGCCGTGTCGACGGTATTCTGGTAATTGGTGTAGGCGTGGACGGTTGTGAGGAGGCCGCGGTCGATGCCGTAGTTCTCGTGCAGCACCTTCGCCACCGGGGCCAAGCCATTGGTCGTGCAGGAGGCGTTGGAGATCACGTGGTGCTTCTTGGGGTCGTACATCTTGTCGTTGACGCCCAGCACGATAGTGAGATCTTCGTTCTTGGCCGGAGCCGAGATGACAACCTTCTTCACGCTGTCGCGCTTGTGGGCCACCGCCTTGGTGGCGTCGGTGAAGAAGCCGGTGCTCTCCACGACAACCTGCACATCCTGACTGCCCCAGGCGATCGCTCCCGGATCCTTCTCGGCAAACACCTTGATCTTGTGGCCGTCGACCACCAGATCGTTCCCCTCGTAGCTCACCTGCCCCTTGAACGGGCCGTAGTTGGAGTCGTAGGCGAGCAGATGCGCGTTGGTCTTGGCATCGGTGAGATCGTTGAGGGCGACGACCTGCACATCGCCATTGAGCCCATATTTCTCGTAGATGGCGCGGTAGGTGAGGCGACCGATGCGGCCGAAACCGTTGATGCCGACACGAATGGACACGGGCGTTCTCCTAATTGCAGGACGTCAAGGTGAACGGCAGCCCGTCGCGACGGTGCGAAGGGACAGCCTCCGAGAGACCGAAAACTATACACCGGTTCCCCCGCGCCGCTCAATCAGCCTGCGAATTTAGCCGGTTCCCGCTGGCGTGCCGGCAGGCTTCCAACCTCGCCAGGGGGCTTTCGGTTATGATTTCCAGTTGCTATGGCAAACCCAATTATCGACCTCATTGACGTGCGGAAATCGTTCGCCATGCCCGGTGGCGAGACGGTCGACGTGCTGGATATTCCGCGGTTTTCAGTCGCCGCAGGGGAGCACTGTGCCCTCGAGGGGCAAAGCGGCTCGGGAAAATCGACGCTGCTCAACGTGATCTCGGGGATCATGCGCCCCGATGCCGGGCGGGTGCTCTTGGACGGGATCGATCTGGCGAGGATCCCTGAGGCGGGGCGGGATCGGGTGCGGGCCGACAAACTTGGGCTGGTGTTCCAGTCGTTCAACCTCCTGCCAGGGTTTACCGCCCTGGAGAATGTGCTGGTAGCGATGGCTTTTGGATCGGAGCGTCCCGATCGGGCCCGGGCAGCCAGCCTGCTGGAGGCGGTCGGCCTGCAGCACCGGCTCAATCACAAGCCATCCGCCCTGAGCACCGGACAGCAGCAGCGGGTGGCGGTGGCGCGGGCGCTGGCCAACCGTCCCCGGGTGGTCCTCGCCGACGAACCGACCGCCAGCATCGATGCCGCCCATCAGCAGCAGGTGATCGATCTGCTGCGAAACACCTGCAGCCAGCAGAATGTGGCGTTGGTCGTGGTGACGCACGCACCGGAGGTAGCGGAGCAGTTTCCCCGCCGCATCCGGCTGGAGCAATTCAACCGGGCCGCGGCCGGGCATCGGCACTGATGGCGATCCCTGCCACGTGCCGCCGTGGTGACTTCCTCATACCGATAGGGCTCAACACGCCATGAATCTTCTGGGCATTGCCTGGCGCAACATTCGGCAGCGGTGGCTCACGTCATTGCTGACGGCCCTTTCGCTGGCCTTGGGGGTGGCGCTGGTTGTCGCCACGCTGGTGACGGGGGGCCTGGTGAAACAGGCTTTCGAGTCGGGGGCTGGCCTCGGCTACAACATGATCGTGGGGGCGAAGGGGAGCCCGCTGCAACTGGTGCTCAACAGCGTGTATTTCATCAGCAAGCCGATCGAGAACATCTCCTGGGAGTTCTACCAGCAGTTTCTGCCGGCGGCCGAACGGGCCGATGGTATCGACGGCACGTTTGCCTCAAGCAGCAAAACCGCTGTGCCGATCTGCATGGGAGACTACTTCAAGGGATTTCGGGTCATCGGCACCAACGCCGCCTTCTTCAACCGGATCACCCGGGGGGATGGCCAGCCCTTCGCGTTTTCCTCCGGCAGCAACTTCCGCGACGACGATTTTTTTGCCGGTGTGCTCGGAGCGACGGTGGCTGCCAAGCTGGGGCTGAAGACGGGCGACCGTTTTGCCCCCACGCATGGTGCCGACGACGGCAAGGTGCACGATCCGTTCACCGTGGCGGGTGTGCTCGCCCGCACCGACACGCCGGTCGATCGGGGAGTGTTTGTCAACATGGAGGGTTTCTATCTGCAGGATGGCCATGCCAAGCCGGTGGCTGATGACGCCACTGCGGTGGCTCTTGCGCCTGCCGTGGCTCAGCTTTCGGGAGCACCCGCTCCGCTGCCTGCGGCACAGCGGGAGGTGACGGCGATCCTGCTGGAAACGGCCGCGCCCCCCGGCCTTCCCGGCATGCCCCCGCTGCCGGCAGAACTGACGGCGATGGGCCTGCGCACCGCGATCAACGAGGGGCGCGACGGCCAGGCCGCCCAGCCGATTGCCGAAATCCGCCAGCTGCTCGATCTCTTTGTGCGGCCGTTGGAACTCCTCCTGCTGCTGGTGACGGCGCTGGTGGTGCTGGTTTCAGCCATGGGCATTCTGGTGAGCATGGTCGGCTCGGCGCTGGAACGCAGCCGCGATGTGGCGATCATGCGGGCTCTGGGGGCCCGGCGCTCGCACGTGTTGGCGACGGTGCTGATCGAGGCGATGCTCCTGGCGGTGGGAGGGGGGCTCGTCGGCTGGCTGCTGGGACATCTGCTGGTCGGGGCGATCGGCCCCTGGATTTCGACCAATGCCGGCGTATCGGCGAGCCTCTTTTCCTCGGTGCCCCTCGCCGAGGCCCTGCTGGTCCCCTTTCTGATCCTGCTGGCGATCGCCGCGGCGCTGCTGCCGGCGATCGCGGCCTACCGCACCGATGTTTCCAAGTGGTTGCAGGGGCCCGGATGACTTTTTCCACTGACAGTTACAATTCATTCATGCAAAAATCGCGTGGAATCTTCGTGGCGGTGGTGGTGGCGGCGTTGGTCGTGCAGGGGCTGCCTGCCCGGGCCTGCCCGTTCTGCTCGGCGGTGTCGCTGACCTTCTCCCAGGAGATTGCCCAGAGCGAGACGGCGGTGATCGCGAAGCTCGTGGCGCCCCCCGCGGCCGGCTCGCTCTCTCCCCGCGCCGATGGACCGCTCCCGAAGGGAACCTTCGCGGTTGTGGAAGTGCTCAAGGGGGCGGGCTTGGTCGATGAGGCAGGACTGCTGGGCCCGGATGCCAAGCCGATCGAAACGATCATGCTCGAGGAGAAGCCGGTCGGGGCGCTGTTTTTGCTGATGGGGATCGAGCCCCCGAAGCTGATCTGGTCGAGCCCCATCCATCTGCGCGACAAGGCGGTGGGCTACCTGCGCCAGTTGGCCGATCTGCCCGCGAAGGGGCCCGATCGGCTCGCCTTTTTCCAGAAGCATTTGGAAGACCCCGACGAAACGCTGGCCCGGGACGCCTACGATGAGTTTGCCGTGGCCCCCTATGAGGATGTGCGTGGCCTGGAAAGCCGGATGGATCCCACGCAGTTGCTGGCGTGGATCGAAAATCCGAAGGTGCCGGCCAACCGTCGGCGGCTCTATGCCACGATGCTGGGAGTGTGCGGCACGAAGGCCGATGCCGATCGGATCGGCACGATCCTGACCGGCAAGGAACTCTCTCCCGATCAGGCGGAGGTGCGATCGGGTTTGGATGCGATCATCGCCTGCTATGTCACGCTCAAGGGGCCGGAGGGGCTCGATCTCGTCGATGAACTGTTCCTCAAGCGCGCCGGCAAGGAGGTGCCCTTCACGGAAACCTACGCGGCGGTGATGGCGCTGCGGTTTCTCGGCGAGGAGTCGGACAAGGTGCCGCGCCAGCGCGTGCTTGAGTCGCTGCGGCTGTTGCTTCAGGAACCGAAACTGGCCGATCTGGTTGTCGCCGATCTGGCCCGCTGGCAGGATTGGTCGGCCATCGACCGGTTGGCGGAGCTCTTTGAAAAGGCGGACGCCGACACCATCTTTGTGCGCGAGCCGGTGGTCAACTATCTCAAGGCCTGCCCCCTGCCGGAAGCGGCAGTCGTCTTGGCTCGGTTGGAAAAGATCGACCCGGAAGCGGTGCGGCGGGCCGCCACGCTCGCCGGCTTCGCCGGTGCCATGGTGCCTGCGGTATCGGCTCAGCCCTCCCCTCCTCCACCAACCTCAGAGCCCGCTGCGGGAGGCCTGCCTCCTCCCCTCCGGCCCGACGATGGGGATCCCGGCGACCCAGCCAGTGCCAATCCGCTGGCCCTGCCGCCAACCAGCGGGGCTGTCAGTGCCAATCCCGGTGCCGACGCCGCCCTGGCGGCCCGGATTGCCCCGGTGCTCGCCGATGAAGATGCCACCGATAACCGGGCTGCGTTCGATCCCTCGCAGCCACCTCCCCCAGAGCGGGCCGATGGGGGAGCGACTGCAGGCCGAGGAACTGCCGGCTGGATGGCGTCGTCGGGCGTTTGGTGGGCGGGGGGGATCGGCCTGTTGCTCCTGCTCTGGCTGTCGCGCGGCCTCTGGCGGTCGGGTGGCAGTTGACTGAGAGCGTTATCCCATTTTCTCCCCACGCCTGGAAATGCATCGACAGGGAAGCCATGACAGCTGGTCTTTTCGACAGATCGCCTGAGTCGCCCGAAAAGCGCGATCCCGATGAAGGGTCGGCCGATCCCGCCGATCGCTATCGGGCCGTCGGAGGAGTGACGATCGCGGCGCTGGTGCTGGCGGTGCTCTCGCCGCTGGCTTTTTTCGACTGGTGGCTGGCTGTGGTGCCGCTGCTGGCGTGTGTGCTGGCAGTGGTCGGCCTGCGCGACATCGCCGCCCGCCCGACCGAACTCACCGGCCGCCCCCTCACCCTTGGGGCGCTGGCGTTTGCGGGACTGATGTTGGTGGCTGGTCTGGCATATCAGGCACGCGTCTATTCAGCCGAGTTGCCTGAGGGGTTTGAGCGGATCGACTACTCCATGCTTCAACCGCTCGACGGCGATCCGGAGGGCACCATGCCTCCCTCGGCTCTGGCTCTGGACGGGAAGGACGTGCTCTTGAAGGGGTATATGTATCCTGGCAAGCAGCAGCGCGGGATCGTGCAGTTTTTACTGGTACGTGATCAGGGGGACTGCTGCTTCGGTGGCAATCCCAAAATCACCGATCGCGTGCTGGTGCAGATTGTCGCCCCCAGAGGGATCGACTTCTCACCCCGGCTGCGCAAGATCGCCGGCCGGTTCGCGGTGCGCCCCACCGGCACTGCTGTGCTCGAAGGCGGAGTTTTGTACCACCTCGAGAATGCCGTTGAACGGTAACGTTATGTCGAGAAAGCCAGTTGATGGCCGATTGTTGGACAGGGGGGTGCTCTGCGTGGTGGCCGTGTTGGTGACGGCCTGCAGGCCTGCCCCCCCCCAGCCGCCAGCAACGGCTCCGGCGCCAGTCGCTCCCGCTGTGTCAGGCGCACCCGCTGCGGCGGTGGCCCAGCCGGTCAGCGCCCCGGTGGCTGCCGCAGTGCCCGGTCGCATCAACGAGATCACGTTCGACGACCTCAAGCTGCCGCTCGAAAAGGGGCAGCCCTTCACCCCTGCGGTGCTGCCCGAGGGGGTCAAGGCACTCCAGCAGCAGCGCATCCGCATCCGGGGTTACATGCTGCCGAGCTTCCAGCAGAAGGGGCTGACGCAGTTTGTGCTGGTGCGCGACAATCAGGAATGCTGCTTCGGACCGGGGGCGGCGCTGCACGATTGCGTGGTTGTGCGGATGGTAGCGGGCAGGACGGCCGATTTTTCGATCCGCCCGGTGGCGGTGTCGGGATTGTTTCGGGTGGAGGAGTTGCGCGGTCCGGGGGGCGGCCATCTGGCGATCTATGCCCTCGATGGGGAAGATGTGCGGTAACCCGTCCATCGCTCCTTCTGCCAGATCGGCGTTCCAGCTCTTTCGGACGCGCTTCAGGCAGCTATTCCGGCCAGCCCGGTTTTTTTCCCTGCGCCGCAGACAGGTGCTACTCTTGAACTGACCCCACTTGTGTTCGCAGCCTTCGTGTCCTCTGCCCCCGGCCTGTGCAGATTCGGAAGCAGCCCATGCTCTACTGGGTCTATGACCTCACAACGACCAACTTCGCGATCCTGATGATCGCGGTGTTTGTGGTGTTTTACTGGCTCGGTGCCATTTTCCTGCGCCCCTTCCTGCGGCAGTTCATCAAGAGCACGCGGGCCGCCAACGATGTGGTCGGCTACATTCTCTCCTGTTTCTGCGTGTTCTACGGACTGCTGCTGGGCCTCATCGCCGTCACCGCCTATCAAAACGGCTCCGATACAGCCGCCAATGTCACCCGCGAGGCGGCGGCGCTCTCGGCGCTCTATGAGGATGTCTCCCGCTACCCCGATCCCTACGGACAGAATCTGACCTGGTTACTCCGCGACTACACGCGCTATACCATCAAATACGCCTGGCCCCTGCAGCAGCGCGGGATTGTTCCGGCAGAAGGCACGATCCGGGCACAGGCCTTTCAGGAGAAGTTGCTCGATTTCCAGCCCCAAAATCCCGCCGAGGAGATTCTCCACGCCGAGGCTCTGCGTCAATTCAACAACTTTCTGGAGGCGCGGCGCATGCGGCTGTTTTCAGTAAACACCTGCATTCCGGCAGTGATGTGGTATGTCGTGATTCTCGGCGCGGTGCTCACGATGGTGATGGTGTGGCTGTTTGACATGAAACTGCTCGGCCACATGCTGCTTGGCGGCATGTTGGCGGCCTACCTGGGCACGATGATCTTCCTGATTGCGGCGATGGACAATCCCTTCCGCGGGGAGGTTTCCGTTTCCGCCGAGCCGTTCGAGGCCCTTTACAAGCACATGGTTTCCGAGTGAGGCACGCCCGTGCAGCGTGCCGAGCAGGCGGGCTCTATCGATCGGGCCGCAGAGAGCGTGAGGAACAGGATGCCGTCAACTGAGCGAAAGAGAAGTCGGCCGGTGGCCCGGCGGGAGTTTCTCCAGACCGGCGGCGTGGCGGCCACGCTGGCGGCAGCGCGGACTTTGGCGCCAGCCCTGTTTGTCGGCTGCTCGGTGGGCCTGCCCAAGCAGTCGGCCACGGTGCCGATCGGTTTGCTTCATTCCCAGACCGGCACGATGGCCATCAGCGAGGCCTCAGTGCGCGATGCGGAGCTCTTTGCCTGCGAACAGATCAATGCTGCCGGCGGGATCCTCGGGCGGATGGTGGAGACTCAGGCTCCCGACACGCGTTCCCGCGCCGACCTGTTTCCCAAGCGGGCTCGGGAAATGATCGACGCGGGGGTTGTGGCCCTGTTTGGCTGCTGGACCTCGGCCAGTCGTAAGGCCATGCTGCCGGTCCTTGAGGAAACAGACCGGCTGCTCTTTTATCCGGTGCAATATGAGGGGAATGAGTCATCGCCGCAGGTGGTCTATGGCGGAGCGGTACCCAACCAACAGGTGCTGCCGGCGATCGACTGGCTGCTGAGCGATGAAGGGGGACGGCGGCGGAAGATTTTTCTTCTCGGCTCCGACTATGTCTATCCCCGCACGACGAACTACATCGTTCAAAAGTATCTCGAAACCAAGCCGATGGTGGTTGTGGGCCAGCGGTATCTGCCGCTGGGGGAACGCAATTTCAAGGAGGCTGTTCGGGAGATTCTTGCAACCGAGGCCGATTGCGTTCTCAACACCGTCAACGGCGACAGCAACCTCGGACTCTTTGCCGATCTCGCCGCAGCAGGCGTCGATCCGCAGCGGGTTCCCGTTGTTTCCACGAGCGTCGCCGAGGATGAACTCCGCAACCTCCTCCCCGGGAACGTGGCTGGTCACTATGCGGTGTCGTGCTATTTCCAAAGCGTGCCTCTGGCTGCCAACCAGGAGTGGGTGAGCGCCTTCCGCCGTGAGTTTGGCTTCGATCGGGTCACGGGCGACCCGATGGAGCCAGCCTGGTGCCTCGTCCACCTGTGGAAAAAAGCGGTGGAGAAGGCGGGGTCGTTTGCCACCGAGGATGTGCGGGCGGCGCTGCGGGATGGGTTGGATTACGACGGCCCTGGTGGAATGATCCGCATCGACCCGAAGACGCAGCATTGCACAAAATATTTCCGGCTGGGACGGATTCGGCGCGACCGGCAGTTTGATATTGTGCGTGAGTCGGCTGCCCCATTGGCTCCGGAACCCTATCCGCAGGTTGCTTTTCCCGGCTGGAAATGCGACTGGACGCAGGGAGGACTGGTGCGGGGGGAGGAGGTGAGGATCGATGGCAACATTTGAAGTACAGAGCACCGAATACACCCGCTGGCTGAAGGTGAGCCTGGAGAATGATTCGGTGCGCACCGAGCGTGGGGCGCTCAACCGGATGGTGGGATCGATCGTGATGGATGTCCCCTGGCCGTCGTTGCGGGCGGTGTGGGTGTCGCTGTTCTCCGATGAGTCGCTGCTGCGTCCCAGGTTTCGGGGCACTGGCAGCGTGTTTCTCGATTCCACGCTCGGCGGCTTCCACCTTTTCACGGTCAAGCCCGAGGAAAAATGGATTCTCGACACCCGCTCCTTCTGGGCTTCCGATGGCGAGGTCGATTTGGCGATCTATCGGGAGTGGCTTCTCACGGCATTGTGGGCCGGCGAGGGTTTTCTCTGGTATAAGACCGCCCTCCGTGGACAAGGCCAGGTGGCACTGGCGGTCAACGGGCCGGTGGAGGAAGTCGTCCTCGACCATGGAAAGCTTGTCGTCGACGGACCCTTTGTGGTCGCGCGCACCAGTGGCATCTCCCTGCGCCTCCAGCGCCCCACCCGTTCGCTCCTGAGCTATTGGATGTCGGGGCAGGAGCGGTCGTGGGTCTACGAGGGCACCGGTCGGCTCTTCATCTGCCCTGTTCCCTATTGGCGTCGCCGCATGCAGCTGGAAAATGTCGACCCGGCTGTGGCGGCAGGAGTCTGACGGCCGTGCGGTTTTCCCTGCGGGCCTGTTTCGTGCTGGCTGCGGCGCTTGGCAGCCTGTGCGGGGGAACGCTGTCGCCGGGGTGCCCCTTCTGCGGCACCGTGGATGTGCCGCTGGCGCAGCAACGCGACGCCGCGGAGAGCGTGGCGATTGGCGAATCTGCCGGCGAGATGCAACCGGCCACAGATGGCAAGCTCGTGCAGCCGTTTCGAATTCAGCAGGTGGTTCGTCCGCCGACAGGCGTTGAGGCTCGCGTCGGGGCTCTTGTGCCAGCGGAGGTGGCAGGACAGGTTTTCGGCACGGCCCTGCTGCTGGGAACCGCCGGCGAACCGGGGGCAGCCCTCCGCTGGAACGCTATCTCAGCCGACGAGACGCTGTTAGGCCATGTGTTGGCCGCTCCGCCGCTAGCGACGGCTGCTCCCACGCGGCTGGAGTGGTTTGCCAGTCGGCTCTGGCACCCCGATCCCCGCATCGCGGCCGACGCCTTGGCAGAATTTGCCGCCGCGCCCTTTGCCGCTGTTGTGGCTGCGGCGGGAGCTTTTGATGCCAAGGGCCTCTGCGCGGCGGTGAGCGATCCTGGCGTCAGTCAGGGGCAGCGTGGATTTTTTGGTTTGGCACTGGGAATCGTGGCGGCCAGAAGAGCCAGCCCCGAGGAGCGTGCCGCCTGCCTCACCGCGCTCCATGCTGCAATCGAGACGCCAGCCAATGATTTCCGCGCTGGGTTCGCCGGCATCCTCGGCGGTGAACTGGTAGCCGAGGGGGAGCAGGGCCTGGCCTATCTGCGCGAGCGGGGATTCTTGAGCCCTGCAGGCCGCCCGATCGACCAGCGGCATCTGCTCTCAGCGCTGCGATTTGCCTGGGAAAATCTGGCAGAGGAATTGCCGCAGAGCGCTGTGGCCGCGGCGACGCTGGCCCTCGTGGAGAGCCCCGCCGTGGCGGCCGAGGCAATCGTAGACTCGGCCCGGTATGGAGCCTGGGACGGCCTGGAGAGCGTGGCCGCGATCTGGCACACCGCCGGAGCAGCCGACCCGCAACTGCGACGGGCGGTAGCGGGCTATCTATCGGCCTGTCCGTTGCCTGCGGCGCGGGAACAGATCGCCACGATTTCCCGACAGGACCCTCAGCGGTGGGCCGAGGCCCTCGAGGCAGCGGCCCTGCCGCGGGCGGAAACGCTGCCCTAGCGGGCCGAGGGAAAAAGGTGCCAGAAAAAGGTGCCAGCCACCACATGTGGGCAGTCTCGGCAACTTACCTTTACCTGTCTTCCCTAGATTTGGTGGCTGGCACCTTTTTTCCTTTTTCTCAGGAGAGGATTCCACGGATGGGATGGCCGTGGACGTCGGTCAGCCGACGATTGACGCCGTTGTGATAGTACGTCAATTGCTCATGGTCGATGCCGAGGAGGTGGAGGATCGTGGCGTGGAAATCGGGGATCGTTACCTCGTTCTCCACCACGCCGTAGCCGACGTCGTCGGTCGTGCCGTGATGGTGGCCACCCTTGACGCCCGCCCCGGCCAGGAAACAAGTAAAGGCCTTGGGATGGTGGTCGCGGCCGGTCGCGCCGACTCCCTGCGTCACCGGACTGCGGCCGAATTCCGTCGACCAGACAACGAGCGTGTCGTCGAGCATGCCGCGGTCTTTGAGATCCTTGATGAGCGCTGCAACTGGGCGGTCCATCGTCGCTGCCTGCGTGTCGTGGTTCTCCAGCATGTTCTCGTGGCCGTCCCAGTTGATCCGCGGGCTGCCGAACGAACCGCCGTTGAAGAGCTGAACGAACCGCACGCCGCGCTCGAGAAGCCGGCGGGCCATCAGGCAATTCCGGGAAAAACCCTTGTTTGTCGGGTCGTCGATGCCATAGAGCGCCCGCACGGCCGCCGGCTCGTCGGCGAAGCTCGTCGCCTCCGGGATGCTCACCTGCATTCTCGCTGCCAGCTCATACGACCGTAGCCGCGCCGCGAAGTCGGTGTCGCCGGGGTGGAGCCGGGCGAAGTCGCCGTTCATGGTTTCGAGGAGGCGGAGATCAGCCACGCGATCGGTCGTGGAGAGGCCAGCCGGCGTGCGGAGGTCAGCGATCGGGTCGCTGCCGTCGGTGCGGAAGGCAACTCCCTGATGGTTGGCGGGGAGGAAGCCACTGGTCCAGTTGATCGATCCGCCCGCCGGCTGGCCGCGGGGATCGGGGAGGACGACGAAGGCCGGGAGGTCTTCGTTGATCGTCCCCAGGCCGTAGCTCAACCAGGCCCCCATGGAGGGGAAGCCGTTGAGCGTGAAGCCGCTGTTCATGTGGAAGGTGGCCGGCGTGTGGTTGTTGCTCTTGGCGACCATCGAGTGGATGAAGCAGAGATCGTCGGCGCAGCTTGCTATGTGCGGTAGGAGGCTGCTGACCCACGAGCCACTCTCCCCATGCCTCGCGAAGGGATAGACGCTCTTCATGAGCATCCCCGGCTGGCCGAAGAACCCCAGATTCTCCCCCTTCCCCTCGAGCGACTTGCCGTCGAGACGCTCGAGCTCGGGCTTGGGGTCGAAGGTCTCGAGATGGCTGACGCCGCCGCTGCAGAAGATCTGCACAACGCGTTTCGCCCTGGCGGGGAAGTGGAGGCCGGAGTCAGCACCTGCCGGACTCTGTTTCGGCGCCCGCGCCGACACCTCCCTGGCGAGCAGCCAGGCTAGGGCAACGCCCGCCAGACTCCCGCTGGAGCTGGAGAGGAAGTGACGCCGGGGCACGAGTGGGGGTGGTGCCATGCCCTGACCCGAGGCCGGGAGGGATTCACGCGACAGTGGAGAGTCACTGGACATAGAGAAACTCACTGGAGTTCAGCAGGGCCCAGCAGACACTTGCCAAGCCGCGTTCGCGTGCCGCGGTGAGGGCCCGCTGCCGTTGGGCATCGGTCGGCCGCCGGCCGAGGACACGCTCGTAGGCACGATCGATCGCGACAGGCAATTCGCCCTCCGCGGCTGCGAGCGCACGCTCCGCCAGCCGATTGGCCTGCCGCTGGACAAAGCTGTTGTTCATCAGCGAGAGCGCCTGCAGCGGCGTGATCGTCTCGCCGCGGGTCGGTGTCTTCACGGATGGGCTCGGGCAATCGAAGGCGTCGAGCAGCGGCTCCTTCCCCGAGTTGATATTCATCCGGTAGACGGTGCGGCGGTTGAACTCGGGATCGTCACGATCGAGCGGGTGGTAGAAGGTGGCATTGAAGCTCGTCGTCGTGAAGGGACGGAAGCTCGGGCCCCCCAGCGCCGGATTGAGCTCGCCACTCACCGCGAGCATCGCGTCGCGCACCGCCTCGGCTTCGAGTCGCCGCGGCGGATACCGCCACAGAAGGATCGTATCGGCATCGATTGCCGCCCCTTTCTCGTCGTGGGTCGAGGCCTGCCGGTAGGTTGAGGAGAGCACGATAGCGCGGTGGAGCGCCTTGAGCCGCCAGCCCGAACGCACAAGCTCGCCCGCCAGCCAGTCGAGGAGCTCCGGGTGGCTCGGTCGGCCGCCGTTGAAACCGAAATCGCTCGGTGTTGCCACGAGCCCCCGGCCGAAGTGGTATTGCCACACCCGATTGGCGATGACGCGGGGGGGCAGGGGATTGGCGGGAGCAGCGATCCAGGCGGCAAAGCGCCGCCGTCGCTGGGCCTCGGGGGCGTCAGGTGTGAGTCCCAAATCGGGATCGACCGCGGTGATGGCGGAGAGCCCGGCAGGCGTCATGATCGCAGCGGGGGATGTGACGCTTCCCCGCAGGAGGAGGGCCGTCGGCGGGGGCTCGACACGGACGCCGACATACGAGATCTCGGCTGTGGCGGAGACCGCCTCTGCCTCAGCTTCAAGTGCGTCGATCCGCTCGGTCGCCCGGACGTGGCTGGCCCGCTCCACGTCGTCGAGGCAGGCGAGGATTTCCTCCTGCGAAAAGGCAACCTCGCCCGCCCGGAAAGCGGCGGCCACCTCCGCGTCGTCGAGGGCCTTGGCGTAAAGACCGGCCTGGAGAATCTCGCCATCGAGGAAACCGTTGCCGGCGCCGTGATGCCGCAGGCCGAGGAGCACCGTCGCCGCCCCCCTCTCAAACGTCCGCAGCCCTGCGGCGGGAACATACGGGGGGGCGTAGCGCTCACCGTTGCGGTAGAGCGTGATGCTGTTGTCGGCCCGGTAGACCGCCGCCATGTGGACCGGCTGCCCGGCCGGCGTCGGCTCCTGCGGGGCCTCGAGGTCGTGCGTTCGCGCGAAACCGCCGCTGCCGGCGATCCACTTTCGCGGCTGCCGTTCACCAAACACGATCGCGTCGAAATCTCGGTCAGTGCTGTTCTCAATCGAGATCGCCCCGCCGCCGCCTTGGTCGGGATCCAAGAGCACGACCCACGCTTCGAGTGTTTTCTCGCGGATCGTCTCGGGGATCGGATCACTTTCGAAGTATGACTCGGCCGCCTTGCGGAGCCGGAGCCTGCCAGCGCTGACCTCGGCTCCCCCGTGGAGTTTCCCACCGGCCGGCGTCGCGGCGTCCTGAAACGTCCAGCGGATCAGCGGTGCCGGTCCGGGGGGGGCCGCGACGCGATTGGGATTGCGCTGCGCCGCTCGCCGCGCCCCTTCCCGTTCGAGAGCGGCGATCGTCCCCCGCTCGGCGGCAATGATCTCGGCGCGGGCCGCCGCCTTCTGCTCGCGGGCCGCGAGTTCGCTCGGGGAAGTGATCGGCCGCTCCCCATGCTTGACACCGTCGAAGATCGCCTTGATGCGGAAGTAGTCTTCCTGGGGTACAGGGTCGAATTTGTGGGGATGGCAGCGGGCGCAATTGAGCGTCAGGCCGAGGAAGGTTTGGCCGACGACGCTGATCATGTCTTCCATCTCTTCCTCGCGCGTGATGGCGCGCTGCGTGGCGTTGGCCTGCGCGTTGCCAGCCCTGTCCCAGGCGCCGCAGACGAGCATGCTCGTGGCGATGATGCCGTCGCTGGTCACCGGCTCTATGACATCGCCGGCGATCTGCTCCTGCATGAAGCGGTCGTAGGGCTTGTCTTCGTTCAAGCTCCTGATGACATAGTCGCGGTAGTGCCAGGCGCGGTCGCGCGGATGGTCGTATTCAAATCCTTCGCTCTCGGTGTAGCGGACGATGTCGAGCCAGTGCCTCCCCCAGCGTTCGCCATAGTGGGGCGAGGCGAGGAGGTCGTCGACGAGGCTGGCCCAGGCGGCATCCGAGGGATCGGCCATGAAGGCCTCGACCTGCTCCGGGCTCGGAGGAAGGCCGATGAGATCGATGAACAGCCGCCGGATGAGGATGGGGGGATCGGCCAGTGGGGAGGGCTCGAGACCGGAACGCCTGAGCCGGTCGAGCACCCAGGCATCGATCGGGCCGCGCGCCCACCGATCGCGCGCTGTGGCCGGGAGCGGCGGCGCCTCGATCGGCTGGAGCGACCACCAGTCGCGGCCGGCGCGCTTCTGGGTGCTATAGGCGAGGGGATCGAGCGGCTGTTTTCCCCAGAGGCTCCCGGCATCGAGCCAGGCCCGGAGGAGTGCTTTTTCTTCCGGTGGCAGCGGTCGGTCGGGGGGCATTTCGTCTCCTTCCACCCGCTGCCAGAGGAGGCTCCCGGTTGTGCCCGGCTCAAGGGCTGGGCCACGCTCCCCCCCCTTCGCCGCGGCGGCGGCATCGACGAGCGACAGCCCTCCGTCGGGGGCGGGGCCGGAATGGCATGGGAGGCAGCGCGTGACCAGCAGCGGGGCGATCTGGCGATCGAAGTCGACGGCGGCGGGCGCTTGTTCGTCCGCGCGGCCACGCGGCGACAGCACGATCACGATCGCGATCGCGGACAGGATCAGCGTGAACGGACGGCGGCTCATGGCAGATTCCCGTGTCGTGCGCAGGACGCCCGTGAGGGAGTCGACGGAAGTGGAGCAGACGCTGCTGGCGCGTCCCCGGCGAGAAATCGAGCCTCCGGCACCGGTCGTCCCAGCGGCCATGGTGAACCACAGCGAACGATTCCCCTCTGGAAGGTAGATCGGCCGTGCAGCCGCGTCAACGCTGCCGCCGGCGGGGGACTGCCCAGAATCCCGGCAGCTCTCCGCCTGAAAGGC
Organism: uncultured Planctomycetaceae bacterium; assembly: GCA_903885565.1. Lineage (GTDB taxonomy): Bacteria > Planctomycetota > Planctomycetia > Pirellulales > UBA1268 > CAISJI01. The sequence continues at coordinate 41,619 of CAISJI010000230.1, read as the reverse complement.
TCAATGACAGGAATGGCAACGGCACTTCCGGAAGACTGTTTGACATCATGATGCATGCACCATACATTTTGATGCATGAGGACGACCATCACCATTGGCGACGATCTGCTGAGGCAGGCGCGGCAGGCTGCGCTCAAGCGCTCATGCACCCTCAGCACGATCGTTGAAGAGGCTCTCAGAAAAGCGCTCACGGCCTCGCTGCCGCCGTCATCGTCCCGTCCCACGCGGTTGGTGACGTTTCGCGGTCGCGGACTTCGGGGGGGTATCGATCTCGATGATTCCGCAGGCCTGCTCGACACCATGGATGGGCGATGATCCTGCTCGACGTCAATGTGCTTGTCTATGCGCACCGGGAAGATGCGGCACGGCACGTCGAGTTTCGTCGCTGGCTGGAGGCCACGCTCGATTCCCCATCAGGGTGCGCCGTGTCGGAACTGGTGTTGAGCGGCTGCCTCAGGGTGCTCACCCACCCGCGGATTTTCGATCCGCCGACGCCGCTCGTCCGAGCGATCGAGTATGTCACCCTGCTGCGGGAGCACCCGCGGCTCACCGTACTTTCCCCCGGACCGCGGCATTGGGAGCTCTTCATCGATCTCTGCCGACGGGCTGAGGCACGCGGCAATCTCGTCAGCGATGCCTACCACGCGGCACTGGCCATCGAGACCGGCTCGGAGTGGATCACGACCGACCGCGATTACGCGAGATTTCCGCGCCTGCGTTGGCGGCACCCGCTCGATCCGGTGTAGTCGATCCTCTGCAGCAGCATCACCGCAGCTGGGTGGCGGCCGCCTCGGAGGGGACTGTGATCGCCCGACCGCTGGGCGTATTTCCAGTGCGCCAGGCAGACACGGCCCGCGACGCCCCGCCATGGTCGGTCGACGTGGCACTTCCAGCGTGGCTGGCCGGCGGCGGGACGGGAACAGCAGCCGACGTGCGGGACACCAGGACGGAGCTGGGGACGGCACCGGTGATGGGAAAAGCCTGCGGCTGGGAGAGGAACGCAGGTGGCAGCGAAGCCTGCGGGCTGGGGAGGAGTTCCTTGGAGCCTGGTTTCTGTTGGCCGTCGGGGTTGCGTGGATCGGCTTCCTTGGCCCGCACAGCTTCAGCATCCGCTTCGCGGGTGGCGGGATCGCGGGGAGGCAGTTGCACCGGCTCGGTGCCGGCACCGACGGCGGCGAAATTCTGGGTGGTCTGCCCGCGGCTGAACACGCCGGGTCGCGAGTGGCCGTAGTCGAGGTAGATGCTGGCATCACGCTGCCGGGCCCGGCGGTAGGCGTCGAAGTAGGCCTTGCCGGGATGCGGGCCTTCGGTCAGGAACACGCCGTTGTATTCCAGCAGCGAACCCTTGCGGTAGTGGAGCTGGGCGATCGAGCGGTTGTAGTCAACCAGCGAGCGGTAGTAGGAGCTCTCGGCATCGGCCCGCCGCCGCTGGGCATCGAGCAGCTGGTCGAGCGTGACGGTGCCCGCCTCATAGGCTGCCTGCACCGCCTCGACCTGCCGTTCGGCAGCGACGCGGCGGTTGAAATTGGTCTGCGAGAGGGCGAAGTTGGTGTCGACGTTGCGCACCGCCTCCACCAGGGCATGGGAGGCTTCCAGTTCCTCGTCCTGCAACCGGGCCCGTTCGCGGGCCAGCTGCAGCTGGAAGTGGCGCACCGTGGCCAGTTCCCGGCGGAATCCCAGCGGCATGAGGAACTGCGAGCCGACCTGCCATTCCTGGAACTGCCCGCTCAAGAGCGACGAATAGGCATCGGTGCCGGCAAGCGGATTGGCTCCGTTGGCGTCGTAGGGCGTGTAGTTTTGATTGATCAGCTCCTGGCCCATGCCGAGGAACCGCCAGCGGCCGTTGAGATCGAGCCGGGGCAGAAGCAGGTTCTTGGCGGCGGTGAGCTCGAGTTCCCGTTCCTTGATCACCCACTTCTGTCTCCGCAATTCGGCGGAGCGGGAGAGGGCCTCCACAAGCGACTGCTGCCAGTCGAATGAGATTCTCGCAGTGGTCGGCTCATCGGCGGGGCGGATCAGGCGGCCGTCGGAGGCGCTGATCCCCATCATGTAGCGGAGCCTGTTTTCGCAGCGGTAGACGTCGGTGAGGGCCGATTCGACATCGCTACGGAAGAAGAAATACTGCTCGCGGGCCTGCGCTTCCTTGTCGGCCTCGCCACCGCGCGACTGCTCCACATAGAGGGCGTGCACTTTCCGCCACGCCTCCAGCGAGCTGTCGCGGCCTGCCTTCCTGGCCTCCAGATTGCGGTAGGCGAAGTACAGTTCCCAGTAGGACTGCTCCGTGTCGCTGACGAGATTCCGCACGCCAGCCTCGAAATCGGCCAGCGAGATGTCGGCATTGATGCGGGCCAGGAGCACACCGCGAAAGATCGGCCGGCCATCGATATTATTGAATGGATCGGGGCCGGCGATCCGGTTGTAGGTCACGCCGGCTCCCTGCAGGAGCGGCTGGTTGAACGTGAAATCGTAGTTGGTGGTGAAGGTTGACGGCACGCCGTCCTGCCGGATCGGCGAGTTGTTGTTGTCATAGAGCGTCTGATTGGCGACACCGAACGTGGCACCGGTGGCGGTGCGCTTCGTCAGGCCGGTGTTCCAGGTGCCGACGTCGCCGTTGATCTGCTGCTGGAAGATCGACGTGCCAATGCCGCCGACGTTTTGTGGCCGGTTCTGCCGCTCCCAGGTGAGCGAAGTCGTCAGCTGGGCATCGAACAGCGCCAGCGCATTCTCCACACCCCGGAAGGGCTCCGTTTCCACGATGGCCGGATCGTAGATGGTGGGCGTGAGGGCGGGGTTGGTCAGCAGCGAGACGGCCGGTTCGCCCGTCTGGGGACGCGGCCCACCAAAGCTCTGAAAGCGGCCGCCGAGATTGCGCAGAATCTTGCCGTTCTCAAGCGACGTGCGGATCGCCTCCTCCAGCGACACTTCCCAGATCTGATCAAACTTGGCGTTGGAGAGCGTCAGTGGTTCGACCGTGCCAGACGCCTCGTCCAGCGGCTGGTGGATCGTGTCGGGATATTCGATCTTTTGGATGGCGCCGACGTAATGGGACAGATCGCCATCCTCAAAGAAGTAGAACGGCTGGCGCGGCGCACAGCCGCTGGCTAGCAGCGACACGCTCGTCAGAACGACCCAGAGTGTGCGGATGATGCGCGGCACGGGGGATTCCGTTGTGTCCGGTTGATTTGCGGTGCAAAACACCGCCGCTGCGCCCAAGGGGACTCCTCGTGCAAGCACGATTGGTCCCGGTTGCAGTGCCCCCCGACGCTGCAACCGACTCGCGTGCACTTGGGCGCAGCGACGGCAAAGGAGTTATCGTCGCCCTGATCGGCAAACTTGGGTGAATCGGTACAGTCGCCCCAATCGGCAGGAGCTGTTGGATTTCCCAGCCATCCCCGTCCCCCGGAACTTGCGCGGTGTTAGTCTCTGCTGGCCGGCGCAGGGGCTGCGGGCAGAGGACCGCGCGCCGGGGCAAGGGGCCCCGGCCACCCGGGCGACCTGCTTTCGCAAAGCTCCCCATCTTCACGCCACACGAATCTGCCGCTGCAGCCGGGCGTGGCGGCGATACAGGCCATCCCCGGCACCGGCCCGAGCACGCTGGCAGCCGTCGCCAACGCATCGGCCGTCGTGGCATCGGGGGCGATCACCGTCACGGCAGAGAACCCCTCCACGCCCAGCCCGGTGCGGGGGTCAACGATGTGGCTGTAGCGCCTGCCATCAATCTCGATCCCTTGGTGGGCGTCGCCGGACGTGGTGATGGCAGCGTTGGCCAGCAGGAGCGTTTCCGGAGCTGTGCCAGCGGCGGGATCGAGGGGGGCGACGGCGATTTTCCAGCCCATGGCATCGGGGGGGGCCGCCGACACGCCGATGTCGCCTGAGGCATCGATCATCGCTGACTCCACCCCCCTGCGGCGCAGCAGTTCGAGCGTGCGGTCGATCGTAAAGCCCATACCGATTCCTCCCAGATCGAGACGCATGCCGGGGTTCACGAGCGTTACGGCCTGCATTGCGGGGAACAGCCTGAGCAAGTCCGGTCCCACAGCCGACCGTGCGTGAACCAGTTTTTCCGGCCGGGGCATTTCCCCGGAGCGGCGGGCCTGCCGCCAGAGCGTGGTGAGTGGCCCCACGGTCGGATCGAAGGCGGCGCCGGTGGCATCGCGGATCTCCACTGCCCGCGTGAGCACCTGCCACAGATCGGCACCGACAGGCTGCGGCTGTGCGTGTGGGGCCGTTGCCGAGAGTCTGGAAAGTTCGCTGGCGGCATCGTAATCGGAGAGAATGGTTTCCAGCCGGTGCACCTCGGCAAATGCCGCGGCAAGCGCCTCCTCTCCCTGCGTGGCGGAGGCGGCATGGAGCGTGATCGTCCAGGGCACCCCCATCAACCGCCGCGTGCCCGTACACCGAATGGTCTCCTCTGCCCCGGCGTCGCCTCCGGGCAGGCAGACTGACACCAGCAGCCAGCAGGCCGCTGCCAGCGCAGTTTTTATCGGGTAAACTTGTGGCATGGTCACTCTCCTGCCGCCGGTATCGATCACGTTTGACTGCACACCCCTGCGGGGCGTGCAGCGAGCGGAGATTTCGCCCGATGTTTCACCCGGCTTTCGGGCCCGCATCGAGCGTCTGCATGCCGCCGTCGCCAAGCACGGCAGCCGCAACACCTATTATCTCACCAACGCCACCTGCACGTTTCGATTTACCAATGATCCCGATATCGGCTGGGTGGAGTTTGCGGTGGAGGGCACGGTTCTCACCGACGAAACCGACTCCAGGACGGTGGGGAGCGATCTGACGGTGAAATTGGCCAAGGAAACCTGCGACTGGCTCACGCAGCCGGCAGTCGCGTGGCTGGCCAATTCTGCCCAGCGGGCGGTGGAGATCGAATTCGATCGCTACATCGCCGCCGGCGATCTCTCCCGGGCGCTTGCCCGGCTGGCCCGCGAGCAGGCCGCCAGCGATGCCGCCGGCGGATTTCTGGGCATGAACCTGTAAGCCGATTCGTTCCGCGAGTGCCGGCCTACCAGCGGTGATGCACCAGCGGCCGGATGCTCTCGTCGTAAACTTCCTGCACCGCCGCGAGTGTGGCGGGGGGGAGTGGCGCGAGCCCTGAAGCGTGGGCGTTGTCGAGCACCTGATCCGGGCGCCGGGCCCCGGGGATCACGCAGGAGACCGCCTCAAAGGAGAGGATCCAGCGCAGGGCAAACTGCGCCAGGGTTGCTCCCTTGGGCACCAGCGGTCGGAGCCGTTCCACGCTCGCGAGGCCAGTTTCGTAATCGACTCCCGAGAACGTCTCGCCACGGTCGAAGCCTGCGCCATCGCGGTTGAAGTGCCGATGGTCATCGGGCGGGAAGGTGCTCTGCGGAGTGAATTTGCCGCTGAGCAAACCACTGGCCAGTGGAACTCTGGCAATCACCGCCACCTGCCGCCGCAGCGCCTGTTCAAAGAAGAGTTCGGCCGGCCGCAGCCGGAAGGGGTTGAAGATGATCTGTACCGACTGCACCCCTGGATATTCGATAGCCTTGAGCGCCTCCTCCACCTTCTCAACGCTCACGCCATAAAATCTGATCTTGCCAGCAGCCACCAGATCATCGAGCGCACCGAACACCTCAGGGCGGTAGTAAACATCGGTGGGCGGGCAGTGCAGCTGCAGGAGATCGAGCCGCTGGGAGCGCAGATTGGCGAGGCTGCGATCGACGAAGGCGGCGAGGTTTTTTGCGTTGTAGCCGTCGGCGGTGTGCGGGGAGAGCCGGCGGCCCGCCTTCGTGGCCACGAAGAATGGCTCGGGGCGCTCCGCCCGCAGCCGGGCGATGAGGCGCTCGCTGAGTCCATCGCCATACACGTCGGCGGTGTCGAAGAAGTTGATGCCGGCATCGAGTGCCGTGTGGAGAGCGGCGAGCGACTCGTCGTCGTTGGCGCCACCCCACTGCCCTCCGCCGATGCCCCAGGCCCCAAACCCGATCTCCGAAACCTGCCAGCCGGTGCGACCAAAAGTGCGTGTATTCATAGTGGGAAGAGTGTGGCCGATGGCGGCCGGGCAGGGAAGAGTCTGCCCGCTGCCGGCCGACGGGCAGCGTCTATGCCCCACGGATGGCACCGTCGCCGCGACACTGGGTCGTCGTGGTGGATTGGGGGGAGTTTCTCAAGGGGCGTGGTCAGACCAGCGTTGACTTCCCGGCCACGGTCGGTTGGAGTGCGGCCCGCCGGTGGCCCATGCGCCCGGCGCCACGGCTTGAGCCAACGGAATGCCTCCATGCCCCTGCCTGCCCTGCAGCCGCCACCGCCATCAGCCACGAGGTGGCTCAAGACAGCGCTGCTGCGGGGAGGCTGCCTGCTCAGCTGCTGCCTGGGCGGCCTGGCTGCCGGGGCGGATCCGGTCGATGCCGGCCGCGATGCCCCCTTCCCCTGGACTCAGTTTCTGGCGGAGGCCTTTCCGGAGGGCCTCGACCCGGAGCGATCCCGACAGCCCCACACGATTCGCGATCCGGGCCCCGATACAGCCAGCTATCCCAATAGTCCGGAGACACTGCCGCGGGGTGGCATCTACCTCGAGACAAGCCCCGTGTTTTTCACCGGGGCGATCAACGGCGTTCAGCCGCGCAGCTACAACGCCGAATATCTCCTGCGGCTGGGGCTGACCGACCGCGTTGAGTTTCGGCTCTATTCCAGCGGCCTCACCTGGCAGGCGGCCGGCAACGGCCTGCCCCAGTCGACCGGTCTCTCCCCGCTGACGTTCGACACGAAAATTCACTTCTGGGAAGAGAACCGCGAATGGTTCCTGCCCGCCGTCGGCTTCGAAGCCTTTATCCAAACCCCGTGGGGCTCACCCGCCTTCAACTCTGGCACACAACCTGGCATCTCAATGCTCTTTCGCAACACGCTCTTCTGGGGCCTGATGGCTGAATACAACGTCGGCATGACGAGCGACTCCACGCAGGCAGGCCTGGTGCCGATCGACGTCGTGCAGTGGGCCTTCACGAAGTCGATCACCGACGACTTCGACATCTTTGTGCACGGCTTCCAGAACGAATCGGCTCTGCCGAGGCTCTCCGCGCAGACGGTGGTGGGGGCGGGGTTTATCTGGTTTCCCAGCGACCGCGTGTCGGTGTATGGCAACTGGGGCGCCGGCACCGACAAGAGCGGACCGGCCACCACGTTCCAACTCGGCGTGGCAGGATCGTTCTGAAGCCAGTCGCTACAGTTGGCCGTCGAGGGCCAGTTGGTGGAAGTAGTGAGGCACCTTGTGCTGGTTTGCCAACAGCCAGTCGATCGAGGGCTCGTGGTGCATCGCCTTGTGAATCGCCCGGGCCGTGGCCTGCCGGTTGGTTTCAAACAGGATTGTGTGATCGATTTCCGTTTCCAGCACGGCCGGATCGAGCCAGACCGAGACAATGATCCCCAGATCGTTGGCCTTCTCCTTGGGGATATCGCCGGCCCGTACGCTATCGAGCACACCATGGGCGATCGCCGCCTGCACCGTGCCCATGAGAATGTTGGTATAGCGGGCATCGTTGACCGTGACTTTGCTCACCATCAGCGTGGCGGGCCGCACCTGGACGTCGGAATTGAGGATCGCGAACACGCGGGTGTGCCCCTTCACCTGCCCGCCGATGAGATTGGCAATCGCAAAGCCGACCGGCCCGTCGAGTTCGCCGATGACAACCTCCGGCTCGGCCGCCGACCAGGCCGGCTCGGCCTCCACCAGTGCCTCGCCGGTGCGCATCACGATGCGCCCGGAAGCTGAAACCTTGCCTGCCTTCTTGGTGCGGCCGGCCGCCTTCTTTTTGGCCATTGTGGAGTCCTGTTGGGGTGGGAGGAGCGACGGCGAAAATGCCGATCGTACCGCCCGACCACCCCTGTTGGTCAACTAAAACACGGTGAAGATCGCCACCAGGGCCGCCACGCCCACCAGCACCAGCGCCCAGCCCATCATGCGGGCGATGGCCGGCCGATCGGAATAGCGGAAGTCCTCTCTGAGGATCGCCCGGAGCATGAGCCGGTGTTCCCACATCCCGGCCAGCGTGGCGAGAATCCCGAGAGTTACCAGCGATGCGCCAAAGAGCCGTGTCTTGAGCGGCGAGAATCCCGCTGCCCGCCCCTCGAGATCGAGCGCCGCCTGCCCGAGGCGCTCCATGCCAAATCCGAGGCTGATCATTGCCAGGCTGGTGCGAATCCAGGCCAGGAGCGTGCGGTCGGCTGCTTCCCGATTGCGTTCGCGGGCCAGTTCATTGGTCAGTGCGGTGCCAGCCGATCCATTGTTCGTTTCCTGCAGCATTTCTTTACTTTCTCACTTCCAGTTGGATGCTCGCCGAATGGGCCGAGAACTCTGGGCAATAGCGGCTCTGCAGCGTGGCAAAGCCGCTGGAGGCCTGACCCGCATGGCTGGCGCGGAGCGAATACTCAAAAACATGTGTGCCGCGGGGCAGCCTCTCAAAGAAAAACTGCGTGCTGGCATCCCGCACCGCCGCATACCAGCCGACGCCATCGGCATACCGCCAGCCCGAGAGCACATCGACCGGCTCGGTGAGGCTGGGCCGGTGATCGGAAAGCTCCAGAAACTCATAGTCGCGGTCGCTGGTCACTTGCAAACGCACCACCAGTTCGTCCCCCACCTGCACTCCCTCCTTCGCCGCCGTTGGCAGCAGCACCGGCCCTTGTGCAGTCATGCGCTTCACAAACAGCTGCTTCTCGATCGCCAGTTCGTTCCGGCCAATCGCCGGCACGTTGGCGATGTCGTCGAGATACTGCCAGTGGATGCCACCCCAGGCGGGCCCGGCGTCAGATTTGGTGAGAGTGACATTCGCCATGGCAGGGACGATCTCACGCCGCACGAAGCGGGCCTCGGTAAACCCAGTGCCCGGTTCGGGGCGGCCGGCGCCCTCTTTGCCCGGCTGAACCGTTTTTCCGCCGATGTCGATGGCGACCAAGGCCCGCGAACCGAGCAGGTCGTCGCCACGGCCCAGCAGAGCCCCCACGGCATTGGCAGTGGCCCGGTTGCCCGGCCACCGGCTGGTGCGCTTTTGCGACAGGAGCCAGAGCTTCAACTCTTCAACCGCCCGTCGGTCGCCGGCGACCTCATCAAAGGCCTCGATCATCACCGCCTGCGTTTCGATCGGGGAGCCGGCCCAGTTCCACCAGGCAGGATGTGGATCGCGCCACCACATCCCTTGCGCGTTCTCCTCCTCCGCAGCGGGCGGATCACCGCCCCCCACGGCCCGCTGGCGCAGGCTGTCGATGATCGATAAGGCTGCCTCCCGCTCCCCGGAGCGAACCAGGGCGATCGCGGTCTCGCCCTGCGAGCGGCGGCCAGCCAGCTGCGGCCAGCTTTTCTTCGCCACAGCCAGCCACCACCGGTGCGCCTCGCTCTCCTCGCCCTGCAGCGGTGCATCGGCCAGAAAGAAACTGCGGGCATAGAGCGCCAGCGCCACCGTTGGCGAGAGAACCGGTTCCCCCGCCAGCTTCACTGCGTCGGCTTTCCACCGTACGAGCCGGGCGTCGAGCCAGGGGAGTGTGGCGAGTGCCGGCTGCAGCTCGACTATCGCTCCAGCCGCGCGCAGCCGGCCAAATCCGGTCATCAGAGAGAGCGTCACCTGATCGCAGGTGCTGCCGCCGGGGAACCAGGGCCAGCCGCCATCGGCACTTCGCAGGCTCTCCAAACGCGCCACTCCCTCGGCCTGCTCGCGTTCGGCCCGGTTGCGATCCAACAGCAGAGTGATCCGCTGCCGGGCCTCCCGCTCATCGACCGCCTCGCGCACCCAGGGCGTTTCGGCCAGAAGCGTTGTCATCACATCCGTGTTCTTTTCCAGCGGGCTGTGGAAGGCCTCAGTCCCCTGCCACTGGGCCAGCACCTCAGCGATGCGCGGGTTGGCTTCGGCAATGTGGCGGGCGAGCGTGTTGGCGTAGAAACGGGTGAAGAGCGTTTCCACGCTTTCATCCCCCTTCTCCAGCAGCGAGGGAAGCGCCAGCACTCCATACCAGGCGGGGTTTGACGCCGCCTGCACCACGAGCGACTGGCTCTCGATCGAGGGAGTTTCGGCTGCTTGCGCCAGCCGCTTGAGCACCACCGTTTTGGCACCCGGGCCGCGGAGTGTGACGGGTATGCTTTCGCTCACCAGCACGCGCTGCGAGAGCACCGGCAGAAAAGCCTCCTCGCCGTCGCTGGCCCTGCCCGCTGAGCCGGTGGCCAGGTATTTGAGAGTTTCGGTGCCAACGGCCACGCGCAGCGGAAAGACCACCGCCTGCGACTCTCCTGCGGCCAGATCGAAGGCCTGCTCGCGGGGGCCTGCGAGCAACGCATCGCGGGAGGTGTTGGTTTGGGCGTCGGAAAGGGTCAGCCGCACCGTTCCCGTCTGCCGGCCGGTGGAGCGGTTGCTCACCTTCACGGGGAATTCAACCAGATCTCCCTCGCGTACAAACCGTGGCGGCAGCGGCTCCACCATCAGATCCTTGGCAGACACACACTGATCCAGCAGCGTGCCGCTGCGGAGCCGGGCATCATGCACCAGCCCCTTGAACTGCCACGTGGTGAGCGTGTCGGGGAGCGCGAATTCAAGCGTGAGGATGCCGTCGGGGCCGGCAGTGACGGTCGGGAAGAAAAATGCCGTCTCCACCAGATTTCTGCGCGGCGCAGGGGCCGCGGCCACTGCTGCGGCAGAATCAGGTTGACCGCCATTCCCCTGATCAGAGGTGGGCGCAGGAGGTGCCGCCTTGTTTACAACTTCGCCATCGCGATCAAATATCATTTCCGTCGCCGCCGCCGCCATCGGCATGGCGAAGTCGCTGCGGGCGGCGCGGCTCATGCCGAGCATTCCTTTTCTGCGGATCCCCCAGCCCTGACCACCTCCTGCCCCGAACGGCTCGCGGAACTGGCGGTACGTGATCTCGACCGGCTCGTATGCCTGCCGCCATGAGCCGCCAATCTGCTGCAGGCCCTGCGGGCGGTTGGTGAACGAAGGCTGCCCACCGCTGAATTCCCGGCGCAGGAGACCGGCGAGCCCGGTTGGCCAGACGTGTGGCGCCAGTGCATCGAGCGACCCGTCGTAGAGCGTGGCCACCATCTCCGCCACGGCCGGGGCAGCCGGGCCGGCGAGTGGATCGGCGACACTCAACACCTTCGCCCGCCACACCTCCTGTGCGCCCGGTTCCACCCGGCGGCGGAACCGTTCCCAGGAGACCGCGAGCTGTTTGTTGGTCCAAGGAACGTCGATCGTGCGTTCCACGCTCTGCAGCCGGCCGTCGCGCACCAGCCAGGCCCGCAGCGTGAAGCCCCCCCGCTGCTCCTCTCCCACCGGCAGCGAGACCGGCCACTGGGTGCGGCCAGGCTCGGTCCAGAAGCGTTTGAGTGTTTTGCCGTCCTGCAGGAATTCCACCAACGCCCGGCCCGACTCGAAGCCGGTGCCGAGCACCGCCTCAAACGTGCTGCCCGCAGGCGTAAGCGCGCTTTTCTCCCGCAGCGCAAAGGGGCGTTTCACCGCATAGCTCGTGGCGGCCGGATCGAGCACCTCGATCGTGTGGCGGGCCTTCACGGCCGGAGCATCTCCCACGGCCGGGATTTCCAATTCGGCCCGATAGATTCCCGCCGGCAATTGCGGCTGGAGAATCAGCTTGCCGGTGGCGGCAGCGGTGGCGACCGGCAGCGTGGCCACCACCTCGCCCGCGGCCCAAGAATTTGGATCGTGGGGATCGAGCGCCGCTGGAGGGAGCGGGCGGCCGGGCCTGTTCCTTCCCCCCCGCCGACCGACAGAGGGCAGCGGCCGGGGCACAGGTGCAAAAAAATCGTGGCGCTTGATCGTGGCCGGCTGCACGAGGCGCGAGATGGTGAGCGTGCCGGTGGCGGCGCGCGGCTGGCCATCAAGCGACTGCGTGGAGAGTGTCAGCGGCACTGTGGCAGGGGCATTCGCGGGGCCGACGGCCTGCCATTCGTCGGCGGTAATCGTGGCTTCAATCGCCACATACCCAGCCTGCACCGGCCGTTCGGCCGAGCGCGTCTCGCCGCCAGGATCGGTCACATCGGCCACCACGCGAAAGGTGAAGACAGGCAGGCTCTCCCGGGGCAGGGAGGTGTCGGGCCGGGCGGGAAACGAAACCGTGAACAGGCCGTTGGGATCGCTGGTGGAGGTGCCGCGAGCAATGCGGGCTGGCGGGCTGCCGAAGGGGAGGCCGGGGAAGAACCAGCGGCACCAGTCGGGAAACCGCACCATCCGTTCCACATGCCAGCGCACTTTGGCCCCCGCCACCGGCAGGCCGGTGTAGGTGGTGGCGGTGCCGGAGAGCGACACCTCCTTCCCCAGCAGCACCTCCGCCGTCGGCGCTGCCAGGTCGACCATAAACTTCGGCCGCTTGTATTCCTCAACCCGCACTCCCACAGCCTGGCTGGCCCCTTCCCCTTCGGCGACGAGCGCCCACTGCCCGGGAAGGGCGCCAGAGGGGATCGAGAAACTCCCCTGGAACGAACCGTTGCTGGTGGTGGTGTGGGGAAGCCGCGCCAGTTCCCGGCCGTTGGCATCGCGCAGCACAGCCACCACAGGCTTGCCCTCAAGCGCCGCATACTCCTGCCGTGCCGGTTCGGTGTGGCAATAGATCCCCTTGTAGAAGATGGTCTGGCCGGGGCGATAGATGCCGCGGTCGGTCACCAGAACGAGATGGTTGTCCCCCGTCTGCTCCGGTTGCTGCCAGATGCGGAGCGACTCCCCGGCGATGGAGTGCTTCGCCCCGGCGAGCGTGGCGCTGGCCACCAGCAGCATTTCCCGGTCGGGCTCGGCGGGGAGTTCGTAGCGGCCCTCCGCGTCGGTCTGGGCCTGCGCTTTTTCAATGAAGCGGGGGGGATTTCCCTGTGGCTCGCGCACCAACAGATCAACAGTGGCTCCGGCCAGCGGTTCGCCAGTGAACAGATCAACGACGTGTCCGGAGAGCGGCTCTGCGTGCCGAATGTCGCTGCTCTTGGCCACCAGCGCCAGCCGGCTCACCCACACCAGCCCCGCACTGACCACGTTGTCTTGCTCGCCAAAATCGGGAGTGTGGCTGGCGAGCACCCAGTAGCTGCCCGGCGGGAGGTCTTGGGGTACCGGGATATCGTGGCTGCGGGGTTGATAGTCGTCCGTGGCGGGCATGTCGACGCTGAAGGCCCGCAGCGGAGCTTGTTTGAGCAGCGCCTGCCGGTCGGCCTCATCGAGCCATTCACCCTGCGGCTTGCCGGCCCGGGCCCGGGCCAGCCAGTCGGCCGCGACAATCCGCAGATGCACCTTCGCGAGATTGGCATAATTCACCCGGATCACCGGCCAGGGCTCGCTCCAGGTGCGCTCCGTTTCCAGCGCCAGGTTTTTGGCCTCAATCTCCGCCAGCAGATTCTTGCAGAGCTTCGCGCCAGCGCTCTTGGGATGGGCAGCTACTGCGGCAGCGGCCAGCGCATGGGCCCGCACCAGAGCCTCGGCATCCCCCTCGCTGCGTTCCAGAGCGGCCAGATGGGAGCGGGCAAGCGCGGACATTTCATGGTTGGCCGCCCGGCCGAGAAAGGCCTCCAGGGCCGCTGCCTTGCGGTCGCGCTGTGCCGTGGCAGAGTCGCCGGCGGGCAGGGCCTCCGCCGCCCAGAGGATGCGGTCGAGATCGGCGGCCAGAAATGCCGTGCGGTCGGTATCGGCGGCATGCGCGCGGAGCAGGTCCTGATGGAGCTTGAGCGCTTCCAGGAGCATTGAATCGGTGTCGGTGACGGTGGGATCAGCGGCCGGATTCCAGGCACAAAAGTCCTCGGGCGTGCCCAGTGCGGGCGACTCCGGCGAAAGCTCAAACAGATTCTCCGGATCAGCCAATCCCCGTTCCCCCGTGGCGGCAAAGGCGAGGGCATCGTGGACGAGCACATCCCACAGCGTTGGCCGGTAGGCATCGCTCATGGTGCCGGCCGTGAGCAGCGGCGACCACTCTGCCACGGGGAGTTTTTGGGTGGCAGCGGGGGTGGCCAGCGCCGATGTGAAGCGGGCGCGGATCTCGGCTACGACCTGCGGCAGATCCCAGCTGGCGATGCTGGCAAGATCGGCCTGCGCTGCGGGAGTCGCTCCGGGGGTGCGCTGGGCAAAGCGCCAACGATTGGACTGAAAAAACCCCCACGTCCAGTTGGCCTGGATCGCCTTGAGCACGGCTTGGGTTTCGGCTGGCGCCGCGGGGATGGCCGCCGCGAGGCGCACCAGCCGTTCGGGGTCGTCTTCGGGGCGGTCGCCTGTTTCGGCGAGGATGCGCGTGGCGATCGCCCGGGCGGCCTCGGCCCAGGCCTTGTCGGCCACGGCACCCTGTTCGATGCCCCCCAGAGCCTCCAGCGCCGTCTTCGGCTTCCCTTCCTCAAGCGCCTTGTCCACGCGTTGCCAGGCGGCGCTGCGGGGGCCGGAGATCTCGTCTGCTGCGAATCCAGAGTGGAACATGAAGAAGAGTCCCCCAAAGAGCAGGGCGAAGGGAAGTGCGCGGGCCATGAGGCGGCGCAGCGGCAACGGGGAAAAAAAGCGCATGGGAATCCCGTGTGGGCGAAGGAAAGCCGGGAGGCAGCGAGGCACAGCGGGGGATTGGGTAGCTCCCCTGCCGAAATCGTATCGTACGCCGGATGAGGCGAGATGTGCCAGAAAACCTTGCTCAGGTACGCTGCTAGCCCGAGATCTCATCCGGTTCGACCAGAACTTCCTCCAGCAGGCTCCCGAGCCCCAGCAGCGCCGCAAGACGGTCGAGTTCTGCGCGGTCCACGGCGGTCATCCGCCGGACGATCTGCCGCAGATCGCGGCGGCTCTTGTGGCTTCCCTTCGCCGCCCATGCCAGCTTCGATGCCGCAGCATCTGGCCGTGAGGCCACCGGCAGCTGCATCCCCGCGAAAATTTCGAGAAGTGTTGAGCGATCAAGTTCTCCGGGCACAAGTTCCCGCGGATAGAGATCGACTTTGAGTGCCTCGGACATATCGAACAGTTGAAACATCGATCTGTCGGCGACGGCCCGGTGCACGCTCCCTGCATCGAGGAGAAACTCCGCCTGTTGGGCCGCAGCGATGAAGGAATCGAGCGCGCGTGCCAGCGCTCGATTGTCCACCACAACGTCGACATCCTGTGTCATCCGCGGCTCGCCGTAGGCGACGCTCGTGATGCCGCCGGTCAGATGAAACCGCACGGAGTGCGCCCGCAGAATGGCCGCCAGCCGCGACAGGGTGTGCCGAAAGATGTCAGGCTGATACATGGTCGAGCATCTGCTGTATCAGTTGGCGGGATGCGGCGTCGGAACCATACAGCCGAAGTGCCGTCTCCCACTTGAGTCTGGCTTCGGACATCTGGCCGGCCTGAGCCACGATCTCCCTGCCGATCAGCTCACGGGCCCAGGCGAACATGGCTTCGGCACGGGCCACGCGGACATGCGGAGGCAGGGAGTCCTGCAGTTCCCGGAATCTGGCTTCGAGATCACGCTCTGAGTCTGCCATAAGCAGCATCCTACCCGATGCATTCCGCCCCGTGGCACGGCGGCGCCACCCGCTATAACCAACTGTATGAATCCAGCCAGCACAGCCCTCCAGGGCGCTGAAAAATGGTCGCGGAAATTGGCGGCGCTCGCCCAGCGGCTGGAGGGAGAACTGCAGCTCGACGACCTCTCCCGCACGATCTATGCCACCGATGCCTCGGAATATCAGGAGCGGCCGCTGGCGGTGGCCCTGCCCAAAACCGCCGCCGATGTGCGGGAGCTGGTGCAATTCGCCGCCGCCGAGCGGATCGGCCTGATCCCGCGGGCGGCCGGCACATCGCTGGCCGGACAGGTGGTGGGCAGCGGGATCGTGGTCGATGCCGGCCGCTACCTCAACCAGATCGTGTCGCTCGACGTGGCAGCCCGGCGGGTGCGTGTGCAGCCGGGCGTGGTGCGCAATGCCCTCAATGCGTTCCTCGCGCCGCATCGCCTGTTCTTTGGTCCCGAAACCTCGACCGCATCGTGGGCCATGATCGGCGGCATGGTGGGGAACAACTCCTGCGGCAGCAATTCCATCGCCTACGGCTCCACCCGCGAACATCTCTGGACCGCCCGCGGATTTCTTGCTGACGGCTCGGAGGTGACATTCGGCCCGCTCTCTCCTGCCGAGTTTGCCGCGAAGTGCGCCGGCCCGGAAAACCTGGAAACCCGGATCTACCGCGGCCTGCGCGATCTCCTCGGCGATGCGCAGGCCCGCGATACGATCCGCACCTCCTTCCCCCGCCCGGAAGTGACACGCCGCAACACCGGCTACGCGCTCGACGCCCTGATGGAGGCCGATTGCTTTGAGCCGGCCTGCGGGCAGCCGCTGAATATCTGTCGGCTGCTGGCCGGGTCGGAGGGCACGCTCTTTTTTGGCGTGGAGTTTGAGCTTGGGCTTGAGCCCCTGCCGGCGCCCGGGGCGCTTCTGTGCATCCATTGCACGACGGTGGCCGAGGCGCTGGAGGCGACGCTGGTGGTGATGCGGCATGCAGGGGGCGCCGGGTTGCCTGCCGGTTCGGCGCTCACCGCCTGCGAACTGATCGACGACAAGATTCTGGGGGCCACCCGTGGCAACCGCGAGCATTCCGCCAATCGCTCGTTTGTGGTGGGGGAGCCGGGGGCTGTGCTGGTGGTGGAGGTGCGGCATCCCGAGCCAGATCGGCTCGCCGCAGCGCTCGATCAGATTGCTGGCGAGGTGCGGGCTGCCGGGCTGGGCTATGCCTTTCCGCAACTCGGTGCCGCCGAGGCACAGAAGGTGTGGGAGCTACGGCGTGCCGGACAGGGACTGGTCAACAACATTCCGGGCGACAGCAAGCCCCGCGAGATCATCGAAGACACGGCGGTGGCTGTGGAAGATCTCCCCGCCTACATCGCCGATGTTGACCGCCTGCTGGCCGAGAAGCATGGGATCGAATGCATCCACTACGCCCATGCCGGCGCCGGGGAATTGCATCTGCGGCCGCTGTTTGATCTGCACTCGCCGGAGGGTCTGAAAAAATTTCGGGCAGTGGCGACCGACGTGGCAGGGCTGGTGAAAAAATATCGCGGCTCGCTCAGCGGCGAGCATGGCGACGGCCGGCTGCGGGGCGAATTTATCCGCAGCATGGTGGGGGAACGCTGCTATGAGATGCTTGCGGAAGTGAAGCGGCTCTTCGATCCGCAGGGCATTTTCAATCCGGGGAAGATCATCAATGCCCCGCCGATGGACACCTCCCTGCGCATCCTGCCGGCGACCAGGGCCCATGCAGCGGTGCCACTGGAAACGGTGTTTGATTTTTCTGCCACGCAGGGGATTCTCGGGGCGGCCGAGAAATGCACCGGTGTGGGCCAGTGTCGCAAGCTCTCGGCGATGGGAGGCACGATGTGCCCCAGCTATATGGCGACGCGCAACGAGCAAGACACCACCCGGGCCCGGGCCAACGTGCTGCGGCAGAGCCTGTCGCAGGCGCCAGAAAGCCTCGCCGGCGGCGGCAATCCCTGGATCAGACCGGAGCTGGCCGAGGTGATGGAGCTCTGTCTGTCGTGCAAGGGATGCAAGTCGGAGTGTCCGTCGAACGTCGATATGGCCCGGCTCAAGGCAGAGTGGCAGCAGCACTGGCACGATGCCCATGGCGTGCCAGTGCGCACCCGGTTGATTGCAGGCGCGGCAAGCGCTCTGGAGTGGGCCAGTCTGCTGCCCGGAATAAACAATTTTCTGCTGGGATTTTCTGGGGTGGAGCAGGTGGCGAAAAAGTGTCTGGGGATTGCTCCCGGCCGCTCGCTACCGCGCTTGCCCGGCACCACGCTCAAGCGTTTCATGGCCCAGCGCACGCCGCGGTGGGCAGCGGGGGCTGCTCCAAACGGCAAAGTGCATCTGTTTGCCGATGAGTTCACCAACACGCTCGATAGCGATATCGGCCGGTTGGCGGTCGATTTGCTGGAGCGACTCGGCTATGAAGTGCTGATTCCCCGGCATCTGTCGAGTGGCCGGGCGCAGATTTCAAAGGGGCTGCTGCGCGAGGCGCGAAAGCTCGCCATCGGGAATGTGCAACTGCTCGATGGGGTAGTCACTGACGACGCGTTGCTCGTGGGGCTTGAGCCCTCGGCGCTCCTAGGCTTTCGCGATGAGGTGCCCGATCTGGTGCCGCGGGAGCTTCAGCCGGCGGCCCGGCGGCTGGCGGGGCGCAGCCTCCTCATCGATGAATTTTTAGCCCGCGCGGCGGCAGCGGGGCAGGTCGGGCCGGCGGCGTTCACAAGCGACTTTAAAACAATAAAACTCCATGGCCACTGCCATCAGAAGGCGCTGGCCTCTCAGGAGCCGACAGTGCAGATGCTCTCGCTGCCGGCCAACTATTCCGTGGAGCTGATTCCCAGCGGCTGCTGCGGGATGGCGGGATTTTTTGGCTACGAGCAGGAGCACTTCAAGCTCTCAATGCAGATTGGCGAACTGGTGCTCTTTCCCGCGGTGCGATCAGCCGCCCCCGACACACTTCTGGCCGCCCCCGGCACCAGTTGCCGTCACCAGATCAAAGATGGCACCGCCCGCCGGGCGTTTCATCCGGTGGAAATTTTGCACGGGGCGCTGCTTCCCCAGCCATAGAAAGATCAACCGCCCGTCGGCGATTTCCTGGTCGACGACAAGCGTCAGCGGGGATTGGCCAGAGCGTAGCTCGTGCTCCGGCCGCGGCCCGGGTTCTTCGTGAGGATGCCCTGCGTCACCAGATCTTGGATATCGCGCAGCGCCGTGTCTGACGAACACTTGGCGATGCGGCCGTACTTCGACGTCGTCAGCCCCCCTTGAAATCCATCGAGCAGCCGGTTGATGACCAGACGCTGCCGCTGGTTGACCGGGCTGCCGCTGGCGATCATCTGCCAGAGCGCCGCTTTGTGGAGCACCGCCTCAATGAGTGTGCCGGCACTCGCGATAGCGCGCTTGAGACACGCGAGAAACCAAAGCATCCACGGGGTGATGTTGAGGTCGCCACGCTGCGTGCGTTCAAGGATCCGGTAGTAATCCTTCCGCTCAGCCTCGATTTGTGTTGACATGCTGGAGAAGCGTTCCGGGCAGCCGTCGGCGCGGGCCAGCATGAGGTCGGCCAGAGCACGGGCAAGCCGGCCATTGCCATCTTCGAACGGATGGATCGTGACAAACCAGAGATGCGCGATTGCGGCGCGGAGGACCGGATCCTCGTCGGTCTTGGCATTGCACCAGGCGATGAACCGAGCCATCTCGCCCGGCACGCGCTGGGCCGTGGGGGCTTCGAAGTGGATCCGCTCCCGGCCGATCGGCGCCGACACGACCTGCATCGGGCCTGCTTCCATCGGACGCCACGTTCCCACCGCGATCGGTCGTGTGCCGCTGTAGCCCACCGGGAACAGGGCCGCATGCCATCCGCATAGACGGTTTTCCGATACTGGTGCCTCGGCGTTTCGCGTGGCGTCAAGCAGCACCTCGACGATCCCCTCGACATCACGATTGGTGCGGCGGACGCCCCCCTGTGGGAGGCCGAGCCGGCGGGCAATCGAGGAGCGAACGTCGGCGGCATCAAGCCGTTCTCCTTCGATAGCCGACGACTGCACGACGTCGCTCGTCAGCACCCGCAGGGTCGCCTCGGCCTGAAGATCAAAGCCGAGCCCCCGCATCCGTCCGAGAAGGAGACCCTGCTCGTGCCGCGTCTGCACGAGGGCCGCGAGCACGACTCGGTCGTCCCAGCGAAACGCCGGCCAGCCATTTTTTCCGTGAATAAACGCCATAATCACCGCATCTCGTGCGGTGATTATACGCTGCAATCCCCGCACGCGAAAAACGGGGAGCGGCGGCGGGCTCGAAAGCTGGCTAGTCCCCCGCGGGGCGTTCGGTGCCGACGTCGATTGTCAGCCGGCCCGACTTAATCGCCGCGGCCTGCTCCCGCACCATCTCCAGCACCTCGGCCGGCAGTTTTTCCTCCCACCCATGCCAGGGAGCGAGCGCCGCGCCGCCGCGGGCGAGCGTGGAGAAATCGAGCAGCTTTTCGCTGTGCACGAGATCGGCATCAGCATGCTTGAGAACATAGTCGACCAGCGACGTCAAATTCCAAACAGGACCGGTGATCACGGTATCGGGAGCTTCGGCATGCTGATCGATCAGATTGCCAAACGCCAGCACGCCCCGTTCGCGGGCGGCAGCGATCGCTCCTTCCCGTTCGGCATAGACTAAATCGGCTCCGGCGGCGATCTGTTTCAGCGTTGCCTCGCGGGCCTTGGGGGGATCAAACCAGGAGTCGATGAAATCGACCTTCACCTGCACAGCCGGATTGGCGGTGCGGGCTCCGAGCAGATAGGCGTTGACTGTGCGGTTCACGGCGGGATCCGACTTGCCGGCCACAACTCCCACCACATTCGACTTCGTCAACTGCCCTGCCAGCAGGCCGCAGAGATAGGCGGGCTCTGCCAGATCGCTGTCGAACACCGAGAGATTGGGCGGGGCTGGCTCGCCAGCCGAGCCAATCAGAAACGAGATCTTGGGCTGAGCCGCCGCAATCAGGCGAATCTCCTGCTCCGCGCCGGTGGCGTCGGCCACCACGATATCGGGCTTGCTGGGAAGCGCTGCGGCGATCGCCGCGCCGATTTTGGTTGGGGAATCGAGATCAGCCTGCCAGGTGTAGCGGATCCGCCCTCCGCGCATCGCCGCCAGCAGGGCGTCGTGAATCACCATGTTCCACGGCTCTTCCAGCGGCGAGGCAAATGCCGCAAACACCACCGGCGCCGGAGCCGCCGGTGGCTGGGCGCGCACAGGGGCAGACTGCAGGCAGGCGACGCAGGCCAAACACCAAGCCACCAGGAGGGGAGAGAGGGCCAGACGCTGAGCAGGCATAGGAGGGGGCTCCGGAGATGGCAAGGGAACAGCCCAAAACACGCTCCCCATCATACAAAATAGCCTGAAACAGGAGAGAAACCGGGCTGCTCCCTGGGGGTGGCGGCTTGTGCGACGCTTTCCCCGGCACGCGGAGCGGATGTATAATTGATTTACTTTCCGCCGATCGACCGTTGCGGGTCCGCGTTGGGCTTTTTTTGGCTGCCCAACGGCGAAGCGGGTGTTTTCCAAGGAGCGATCCAAGGTGCACGGCTTTGCCCAACCTTCCGGAGACCGCTGCGCCCGCTGTTGGCGGCCCAGGGGACTGCTCTGCCTGCTGCTGGCGGGAGTGCTGGCTTCTCTGGCGTGGCCGGCGGTTGCCGAACCCTCGTTCACCCGCGACATCAAATCGCTCCTCTCCAACCGCTGCCTGCGCTGCCACGGCCCCGATGCCGAGACGCGGCAGGGGGGAGGCGGAGATGGCCTGCGGCTCGACACGTTTGCTGGCGCGACCGCTGATCTCGGCGGCCACGCCGCGATCGTGCCGGGCGATCCGGCCGCCAGCGTGCTCTTGGAGCGGGTGGCTGCGACCGATCCTGATCTGGTGATGCCACCCCCCGAGGCGGGAGCGCCGCTGACGCCAGACCAGATCAATCTGCTCAAGCAGTGGATCGCCGCGGGGGGCGGCTACGAGCCACATTGGTCGTATCTGCCTCCAAGCCGGCCGCCCCTGCCGGCGGTCCGGCAGGCCGACTGGCCGCGCACGCCAGTCGATCTGTTTGTGTTGGCAAGGCTCGAGTCGGAAGGGCTGGCCCCGCAGCCAGAGGCCGATCGGGCCACACTGGCCCGCCGGTTGGCGATTGATCTCACCGGTCTGCCGCTGGCCCCGGAGGAGGTTGATCGGTTTGTGGCAGACTCGGGCTCCGACGCGGTGGAGAGGCTCATCGAGCGGTTGCTGGTGGATGAAGGCGCCGGCGAACATCAGGCCCGGCAGTGGCTCGATCTGGCCCGCTATGCCGATAGCACCGGTTTCGCCTCCGATGCGCCGCGGGAGATCTGGGCCTATCGCGACTGGGTGATCGAGGCCTGTGATGCCAATCTGCCGTTCGACCAGTTCACGATCCGCCAACTCGCCGGCGATCTCCTGGCCGGCGCCACGCGCGACGACCGGATCGCCACCGCCTTCCACCGCAACACGCTCACCAACACCGAGGGGGGCACCGTGGACGAGGAGTTCCGCGCGGCGGCGGTGGTCGACCGGGTCAACACCACGATGAGCACCTGGATGGGCACCACAATGGCCTGCTGCCAGTGCCACGACCATAAATATGATCCGCTCTCGCAGCGAGAGTATTTCGGGATTTACGCAATCTTCAATCAGACGGCCGATACCGACCGCAACGACGATGCGCCGCTGGAGGAATTTCTGCTGCCCAAGAAGGAACGACAGCGGGCGCGGATCGAGCGCGACATGGCTGTGGCGGAGGCGGAGATGGTCAACGACCCAGCGGGCCGGGAGGCGAGCTTGATGCGTTTGGAGGCAGAGCGCAAGTCGCTCAAGCCGGTGCGCGTGCCGGTGATGGTGCAACTGCCGGCAGACCAGCAGCGTGTCACCAAACTCCAGCGCCGCGGCAACTACCTCGATCTGGGACCGGAGGTCGCTGCCGGGGTGCCGGTCGCCTTTGGGCTGCCGGCCGGACCGGAAGGGATCGTTGACCGCCTGGCTCTGGCCAAGTGGCTGGTCGATCGGGCCAACCC
Organism: uncultured Planctomycetaceae bacterium; assembly: GCA_903885565.1. GTDB lineage: Bacteria > Planctomycetota > Planctomycetia > Pirellulales > UBA1268 > CAISJI01. The sequence goes on along the minus strand of CAISJI010000230.1, from coordinate 19,100 downwards.
GCTCACCGCCCGCGTCGCCGTCAACCGGATCTGGGAGCGGCTGTTTGGGATCGGGCTGGTGGCCACCAGCGAGGAGTTTGGCAGCCAGGGAGAACTCCCAAGCCATCGGGAACTGCTCGATTGGCTGGCCGTGGAATTGATCGAACGAGGCTGGGACCTGCGGGCGATCACGCGGCTGATCGTGACCAGCGCCGCCTACCGGCAGCGGTCTGTGGCTGCGCCTGACCTTCTCGCCCGCGATCCGGAAAACCGGCTTGTGGCCCGTGGGCCGAGGGTGCGCCTGACGGCGGAAGTGGTGCGCGATCAGGCGCTCGCGGCGGCGGGGCTCTTGTCGCGAAAGAAGGGGGGCCCGAGCGTGCATCCCCCGCAGCCCAATTCAGGCCTGTCGGCGGCCTTCGGTGGCGGCATCGATTGGAAGACCAGCAGCGGGGAAAATCGCTACCGGCGGGCCATCTACACCACCTGGCGGCGCAGCAATCCCTATCCCTCCATGGCCCTCTTCGATGCCCCTACCCGCGAGGTGTGTAGCGTGCGGCGGCCACGCACCAACACGCCGCTGCAGGCGCTCGTCACGCTGAACGATCCGGTCTACGTGGAAGCGGCTCAGGCGCTGGCCCGGCGGATGGTACGGGAAGGGGGCGCGACTGTTCCCGAGCGTGCCGGGCGGGGATTTCGGCTCGTGCTCTCCCGGTTTCCAGAGCCTGCAGAACTGGAGCGCTTGGTGCGGCTGCATGACGAAGCGCTGCATGAATATCAGGCAGCCCCCGAGCAGGCCCGCCAGTTGGCAACCGAGCCGCTGGGGCCGCTGCCCTCTGATTGGGGAGGCGCTGATCTGGCCGATCTGGCGGCGTGGACCGTGGTGGCCAATGTGATCCTCAATCTCGACGAAACGTTTCAGTGTCCCTGAAGAGAGAGCCCTTCCCCACCGGGAACGCACCATGAATCCACTTCTCGAACAGAAGCTTCTGGCCACCCGCCGCCACCTGCTCGGTGGCATGGCTGGCGGCGTGGGCGCCTGGGCGCTCCATGATCTGTTTGGAGGGAGTGGATCCGCCTCGGCGGCGGTGGTGCCGGCGGCAGGAGGGCTGCCGCAGGCCGCCGCTGATCCGCTGGCGATCCGCCTGCCCCCCTTCCCTGCGAAGGCCAAGCGGATGATCGTCATCCATCTCACCGGCAGCCCTCCGCATCTGGATCTCTACGACCCGAAGCCGGAACTGGTGCGGCGCAGCGGGCAGGAGTGCCCCGCCGAAACGATCGCGGGGAAGCAATTCGCCTTCACCACCGGCACCCCCAAGCTGCTCGGTTCACCGCGCGGTTGGCAGCGCTGCGGTGCCAGCGGGATGGAGCTTTCCGATGCCCTTCCCAACCTCCACCGCGTGGCCGACAAGCTCTGCCTCATCAGGAGCATGCACACCGATCAGTTCAACCACGCCCCGGCGGAGCTCTTGGCCTACACCGGCTCTCCTCGCGCCGGCCGGCCCAGCTTGGGGAGTTGGGTGACATATGGCCTGGGCAGCGAAAATCAGAATCTCCCCGGGTTTGTCGTGCTGATTTCCTCGGGCGTTCAGCCCAACGGAGGCACGAGCAGCTTTGGATCGGGGTTTCTCCCGAGCGTGTATCAGGGGGTGCAGTGCCGGTCGCAGGGGGATCCTGTCCTCTTCGCGTCTAATCCCGCCGGCATGGACCGCTCGATGCGGCGCAGGAGTCTCGATGCCCTGCGGGATCTCAACCAATTGCAGGCAGAGTCGCTGGGCAATTCCGAGACGATGACACGGATCGCTCAATATGAGCTGGCCTACCGGATGCAGGCGAGCGTGCCGGAGGTGATGGATATCAGTCGCGAACCGGAACATGTGCTGGCCGCGTATGGCGCCAAGCCCGGCACGTCGAGCCTCGCCAACAACTGCCTCCTGGCCCGACGGCTGGTGGAGCAGGGGGTGCGGTTTGTGCATCTGTTCGATTGGGGCTGGGATTTCCACGGCACCAATCCCGCCGAGGACCTCCGCGATGGGCTGACGAGGAAGGGGGCGACGTTCGACCAGCCGGCTGCGGCGCTGATTGAGGATCTCGAGCGCCGCGGGCTCCTGGAAGAGACGCTCATCCTCTGCACCGGCGAGTTTGGCCGCACGCCCTTCCGGGAGGGGCGCACCGCCGAGGGGAGCACCCTCGGCCGCGATCACTTCCCCGACTGCTATTCGATCTGGATGTGCGGCGGCGGCGTGAAGGGGGGGCATGTGCATGGCGCCAGCGATGATCTCGGCTTCAAGCCCGCCTGCGATCCGGTGCATATCCATGATCTGCAGGCGACGATTCTCCATCTTCTCGGCTGGGATCACACGCAACTGACGTATCGCTTCCAGGGGCGCGATTTCCGCCTGACCGATGTGCATGGGAATGTTGTGAAGGGATTGTTGGCATGATGCGCGCATGGAGAGCGGTGATAGCTTGGATACTGGTGTTGGGCGGGGCGTGTGTGCTCTTCGCCGCGCCGGCTGCCGCCAGCGACACAACTCCCCGGTTTGATCGCGACATCCTCCCGATCCTCGCGGAGAACTGCTTCGCCTGCCATGGTCCCGATGCAGCCAACCGGCAGGCCGATCTGCGGCTCGACACGGCCGAGGGCGCCACCGCCGATCGCGACGGGGCCCGGGCGATCGTGCCGGGCAATCCGCAGGCGAGCGAGCTGATCACCCGCGTTCATTCCACCGACACCGCCGTGGTGATGCCGCCGCCGGAATCGAACAAGAGGCTCACCGCCGCGGAGAAGTTGCTGCTCGAAGAGTGGATCAAGGCGGGCGCCCCCCGCGAGGCCCACTGGGCCTATGCTCCGCTGGTCCGTCCGGAGCTTCCGACGGGAGCCAAGGAGAGCCACCCGGTCGATCGGTTCATCGATGCGGCGCTTGTGCGAGAGGGGCTTGTGGCGTTGCCGGCGGCCGAACGCAGCGGGCTGGCGCGGCGGGTGGCAATTGATCTCACCGGTCTGCCGCCAGAGCCGGCGGAGATCGACGCCTTCGTGGCCGATCAGTCGCCCGGGGCATATGAGCGGCTGGTCGATGCGTTGCTCTCCAGCCCGCAGCATGCCGAGCGGCTGGCCGCCTGGTGGCTCGATCTGGTGCGCTATGGGGATAGCGTTGGCTATCACGGCGATCAGGAAATCTCGATGTGGCCCTACCGCGACTGGGTGATCCGGGCCTTCGCCAGCAACATGCCGTTCGACCAATTTACGCGCGAGCAGCTCGCCGGCGATCTGCTCCCCGAGGCCTCGCGGCAGCAGAAGATCGCCGCCAGTTTCAATCGGCTCAATCTGATGAGCGCCGAGGGGGGCGGGCAGGACAAGGAATACCATGCCAAATATGCCGGCGACCGCGTGCGCGCCACCAGCGGCGCCTGGCTCGGCTCGACGCTCGGCTGCGCCGAATGCCACGACCATAAGTTTGATCCGTTCACCACGCGCGATTTTTATGCGATGGCCGCCTTCTTCGCCGATGTGCAGGAACGGGGCATCTATCACGGTGCGCACGACAACGGCATCTGGGGGGAGATGATGCGGCTCCCCTCACCGGAACAGGCGGCCACGCAGGCCGATCTGGAGGCCAGAGTTGCCCAACTCAAGCCGCGCTACGAGGCCGACACCCCTGAACTGCTGGCCGACCGAGCCGCCTGGATCGAGGCTGAAACGGCCCGCTTGGCGCACCTTGAAGCCTCGGCCACCGAGGGCGACAAGGCAGCGGCCGGCGCGATCCCCAAGGATGTGAAGAAGGCGCTGCGGGTGGAGGCGGGGACACGGAACGAGGCTGAAAATAAACTTCTGGCAGATCACCATCGCGCGCAGTGGGGAGCGCTCAAGGGCGTGCGCGATGAACTGACCACATTGGAAAAGGATCTCAAGGATGTGATCAAGGCGCAGCCCTTCATGCCCGCCACGGTGGCCGGGCCGCCCCGCGTCGTGCGGGTGTTGCCCCGGGGCAACTGGATGGATGACTCCGGGGCCGAGGTGCTGCCGGCGCCCCCGGCCTTCCTGCCGGGGGCTGGTCGGGACGCGGGCGCAGAGCGACTCACCCGGCTCGATCTGGCCCGCTGGATCACCGGCAACGAAAATCCGCTGGTGGCCCGCGTGCTGGCCAACCGGCTGTGGGCGCTTCTGTTTGGGCAGGGCCTGTCGCGTCGGCTCGACGACCATGGCGCGCAGGGAGAGCCGCCGAGCCATCCCGAATTGCTCGATTGGCTCGCCTGCGAACTGCGCGATGGGGGCTGGGATCTGCGCCGCGTGCTCAAGTTGCTGGTAACCAGCGACGCCTATCGCCGGGCGAGCGCCTCGAGCGGCCCGCTGGTGGAACGCGATCCTGAGAACCGCTGGCTGGCGCGGCAGAATCGTTACCGGGTCGATGCCGAGATGGTGCGCGACACGGCGCTTGCGGCCAGTGGTCTGCTGGTGAAGCAGGTGGGGGGCCCAAGTGTGCGCCCCTACCAGCCGCCTGGCTATTGGGATTATCTCAATTTCCCGGCCCGCACCTACAAGGCCGATACCGGCGACAAGCTCTACCGACGTGGGCTCTACGTCCACTGGCAGCGGCAGTACCTCCATCCGGCGCTGGTGGTGTTTGATGCTCCCAGCCGTGAGGAATGCACGGCGCGGCGGGCCCGCTCCAACACTCCGCTGCAGGCCTTGGTCCTGCTCAACGATCCGGAATATGTCGAAGCGGCTAGGGGCTTGGCTACCAAAACGCTCACCGACGGGGGGAGCGATCCGGCCGGCCGGGCCCGCTATATGCTCCGCCGGGCGATCGGTCGGGTGCCTCACGAAGAGGAGATCGCCGTCTTGACCGATCTGGTGGAGCGGCAGCGGCAGTCGTGGCTGGGCGATCCTGAAGGCGTGCGCTCGTTTCTCTCCGTGGGGGCTGTGCCCCTGCCACTCACGATCGATCCGGTCGAACTGGCCACCTGGGCAAGCGCTGCCAGAACGGTTCTCAATCTCCACGAAACCTACTCCCGACAGTAAACCACCGACCGAGCCATTTCCCCCACGAACAGCTCATCGGGAGGGTGTGGCTGGCCCCGTTTTCGCACTGGTGGCCGCCGGGCGAAATCTCTAGCCTCCCGGCACACTCTGGAAACAGCCGGCCATGTTCTTGCTCGCCTCGAAAACGCTCGTTCCCCTGCTGCTGCTGCTGTTTGTAGCGACTGGCTGTGGGGTGACACGCACCAGCGATTCGAAACGCACCGCCACCGAGCAATTGCTCGTGTCGAGCGCGATCGAGCGGGCCGTGACGCAGATCGATTGCGGCCCGCTGTCTGGCCGGAGCGTGTTTCTCGATGCAGCGATCATGGACGATGCCAACGATGAGAAATACCTCGTGAGCACGCTGCGGCATCAGTTCCTGGCATCAGGCTGTTTTCTCGCCGAGAAGCGGGAGACGGCCGATGTGATCGTGGAAGTTCGGGCCGGCGCCATTGGCACCGACCGCTGCGACCTCATTATGGGAATGCCGGGCACGAATGTGACGGTGCAGGGCCACAATGTGACGACGCCCGATGTGGCGATTGCCAAGCGATCGGAACAGCGGGGCGTGGCCAAGATCAGCCTCCATGCCTACGAACGGGAGTCGGGCCGACCGGTCTGGCAAAGCGGTATGGAAATGATGGCCAGCCATGCGCGGGACCGCTGGTTGTTTGGGGCCGGGCCGTTTCAGGACGGCGAACTCCACGAGACGCCGGAGTTTGCCGGCAGGCGACTGGAGAAGACGAAGTGGGGCTGGTCGCAGGCGAAGGACTATCCCGAAGCCGTGGCCAGTGCCGGGAGCGTCAATCTGGCGACGGCCCGCGTCTATCCCGACTCCACGGCCGGGAGTGAAAAGGTGCGGGATCCCAAGACTGTGGCCGAAACACCCGCCGTCGAACTGCCGCTGGTTCGCTGAGGATCGCCTCGGGAAAGGCTGCGAGTGGGCTGGGGCAAGCGCTGGGGAACACGGAGCTATAATCGGTTCCTGGGAGCCCTGACCGCTGCAGACAAAAATCCCCGCCACGAACAGGTTTTATCATGCCCACGCCCCATTCTCCGCTCCTCTCGCGCCGCGGGCTGCTGTCGGATGCTGCTGGCGGGCTGGGAGCGCTGGCTGTCGGTGCGCTTGCCGGTGGCGCTGCCACCGCCCATGCCGATGGCGCCGCGGCAGGAGTGTGGCCCGGCGCGATCCAGGCGTTTCATGTGCCCCCCAAGGCGAAGCGGGTGATCTGGCTCTACATGGCTGGCGGCATGACGCATCTCGACACCTTCGACCACAAGCCGAAGCTGGCGGCAATGCATGGCCAGCCGATGCCGGAGAGCTTCACTTCCGGCCAGCAGATCGCGCAGCTGCAAGGCTCCAAGCTCACCTGTCTGGCCCCCCAGCATCCCTTCCGCCGCGTAGGGCAAAGCGGTCAGGAGATCGGAACCATTTTTCCGGAAATCTCGGCGCGGATCGCCGACCGGATCGCGATCGTGCGTTCGATGCACACCGAGGCGATCAACCACGATCCCGCCCACACCTTCATGAATACCGGATCGATGATCTCCGGGCGGCCGGCGGCGGGCAGCTGGCTCTGGTATGGCCTCGGCAGCGATGCCCAGAACCTGCCCGGATTTGTCGTGATGGTCAGCACCGGAAACTTTGGCCAGAAGCAGCCGATCGCCAGCCGGCAGTGGCATTCGGGCCTGCTCCCCAGCCGGTTTCAGGGAGTGTCGTTCCGCTCGCAGGGCGATCCTGTTTTTTACGTGAAGTCGCCAGCCGGCGTGGCGCCGGCCCGGCAACGCGATGTGGTCGACGCGGTGACCCGGCTCGACAACCTGCGGGGAGAGTGGGCCAACGATCCGGAGATCGCCGCCCGGCTCGCGCAGTATGAGCTGGCCTTCCAGATGCAGTCGAGCGTGCCGGAGCTGGTCGATCTTTCGGATGAGCCGCAGAGCACATTTGATCTCTATGGCACTCAAGGGGGCGATGGCTCCTTTGCCGCCAACTGCCTGCTGGCCCGCCGGCTGGCTGAGCGGGGCGTGCGGTTCATCCAGCTCTACCACCGCGATTGGGACCATCACGGGGCGGTCAAGCAGCACGTGCAGGGCACGGCGGCGGAAGTCGATCGCGGCGCTGCAGCGCTGGTGGAGGATCTGGCCCGGCGCGGCATGCTCGACGAAACGCTCGTTGTGTTTGGCACCGAATTCGGCCGCACTCCGATGGCGCAGGGGGATGGCCGCGACCACCACATGAAGGCCTTTTCGATCTGGCTGGCCGGCGGCGGTATCAAGGGGGGGATTACCTATGGCGCCACCGACGAACTCGGCTACGGCGTCGTGGAGAATCCGGTCACGGTGCACGATCTCCATGCCACGCTCCTCCATCAGCTGGGGATCGACCACACCAAGCTCACGATCCGCGCCCAAGGCCGCGACTTTCGCCTGACCGACGTGCACGGCCATGTGGTGCGCGATCTGATATAGCCTGCTGTAAAAGTCGATCTATGGCCCTCTGGATCGAATACAGCCCAAGACGGTGCCTTCCGTGGTGCCTCGGCTGCGGGACGGCAAAAGTCTCGTCGCTAACGCTCCTCGAGCGTTCGCCGATCCCTCCGCCTCAGTCACTCGCTGGAGCAAGGCATCGCCGGATGCGATGCCCGTCGGCCAGGGAAACCCTTGGCGTTTCTCTCGGCCGACCTCAGTGGACAAAGGCCATGGATGGCTTTGTCCGCGTATCCTAAAGACGGCAAAAGTCTCGTCGCTAACGCTCCTCGAGCGTTCGCCGATCCCTCCGCCTCCGTACTCGCTGTGTTCGGTTCGCACCGCCTTCCGTGGTGCATCGGCTGCGGGACGGCGCTGGTTTCGTCACTTGGGTCGCAGCCGCTCGGTTCTCCTCAAGGGTTCGCTGACCCCTTCGCCGCCGTCTCGCTACACTGCCGGGGCACAAGGATCTCCTGCGAGGAAGGAAACAGCCCATGCCCCCGGTCACGATTGTGTGGTTTCGTCACGACCTGCGGCTCGATGACAACCCGGCGCTTGCCGCCGCGGCTGCCCGTGGCGCCGTGGTGCCGGTCTTCATCTGGGAGCCGGGGGAAGAAGCGCCGTGGGAGCCGGGGGCTGCCTCGTGCTGGTGGCTCCATGGAGCGCTTGAAAGCCTCGCGCGGCAGCTCGCTGCGGCGGGTGCGCCACTGCTGATTCGTCGCGGCCCGAGTCTGGCCGCCCTGCGGGCACTGGCCAGCGAGGTGTCGGCCACACATGTGGCCTGGAACCGGCGCTATGAGCCGGCTGTCATCAAACGCGACACGCAGATCAAACAGTCACTGATCACCGCCGGCCTGCAGGTCGAGAGCTTCAACGGGAGCCTGCTGTTTGAGCCGCAGCAGGTGGCCACGAAGGAGGGCAAGCCCTATCAGGTTTTCACTCCGTTTTGGCGCAGTCTGTTGGCCCGGTCCGAGCCGGCGGAGCCTGTGGCTGCCCCCAGCCGGCTGGCGACGCTGCCGGCGGCCAAGCGGGCGGCGGCGGCTTCGGTGGCCCTTGGCGAGCTGGATCTTCTGCCGCGGATCGACTGGGCCGGTGGCATGCGCAGCCTCTGGAGGCCGGGGGAAGCAGAGGCAAAGCAGCGGCTGGAGCAGTTTGTGAGCGGGCCGATCGCCGCCTATGGCACCGCGCGCGACCGGCCCGATCAAACCGGCACGAGCGCCCTGAGCCCCCACCTCCACTATGGCGAGATCTCGCCACGGCGAATCTGGCATGCGGTGCGGGCTGGCGCCGGCGGCCGGCCGGCCAAGGAGCTGGTCGGCAGCGCGGAAGTCTATCTGCGCGAGATCGGCTGGCGGGAATTCGCCACGCACCTCCTCTTTCACTTTCCGCACACCCCCACGCAGCCGCTGCGGGCCGATTACGCGCGCTTTCCCTGGGTGGATGATCCGGTGGGGCTGCGGGCGTGGCAGCGGGGGCGGACGGGATATCCGGTGGTCGATGCCGGGATGCGGCAGTTGTGGGAGACCGGCTGGATGCACAACCGGGTGCGCATGATTGTGGCCAGTTTTCTGGTCAAGGATCTGCGGATCTCCTGGCAGGAGGGGGCCCGCTGGTTTTGGGACACACTCCTCGATGCCGATCTGGCCGCCAACACGCTCGGCTGGCAGTGGGCGGCCGGATGTGGTGCCGACGCGGCCCCTTATTTCCGGATCTTCAATCCGACGAGCCAAAGTAAAAAATTCGATCCCGACGGGCTCTATATCAAGCGGTATGTACCGGAGCTGGCGCAGCTCTCTGCCGCCGATATCCACGAACCGGCCGCAGGCAGGCCGCTGGAACTGGAGCGGGCCGGCATGCGCATCGGCCGCGACTATCCCGAACCGATCGTCAACCATGCCGAAGCCCGCACGCGGGCGCTGGCTGCGCTCAAGGTGGTGTCGGCCGGCAAACGCTGACGCGGCTGGCGGGCAGCCCGCACACCTCACCCCACCTCGCTGGCGGTCCAGGAATGGTGGAGTTTGTGAAGGGCCGCGTGGAGCCGGCTTTTCACAGTGCCCAGCGGCAGCCCCAACTCCTCGGCAACCTCCCGATACTTGAGCCCGCGGATATAGACGAGGTTGAGGGGTGCCTGCATCGGTTCGGGAAGCGCCGCGACGGCGGCGGTGACCCACTCCCGGGTTTCAGTGCGCTCCGCCTGTTCGGTGGCGGTTTCATCCGATCCAGCGCAGAGGTCAAGGAGAGTCGCATCGTTGGCGCCGCCGCCCAGAACCACGTCCAGATGTTGCATTCTGTGGCGGCGGGAACTGCGGCAGGCATCGATTGCCTGATGGGTGGCGATCGCGTAGAGCCAGGGGCGAAACCGTTTTCCCTCGGTAAATGAATCGCGATGGAGATGGACGCGGAGAAAGGTGTCTTGGCAGACATCCTCGGCCATCTCGGCATTTCCGAGATACCGGCGCAGATACCCGCAGAGTTCCTGCTGATAGCGGTAGACCAACTCCTCAAACGCCGGTTCGTCCACGCTTGAACGCAGCCGCTCCATCAGCGCTTCATCGGATGAATCACCGGCATTTTGAAGCGCCGCCTGCCCGGCATGAAAAACACCCAGCTCAGTTGTAGCCCAAACCATTGCTTTGTCTCCCTCGTGCGGCCCCCGGGCATCCTCCCCCCACCGCGCCACGCAGTCGGGGTTCCCCGCAAGCTTCATTCACGGTTCACTGCTCCTCGGGATTGCATCTGTCGTGCCAAACACAAATAAAATGGTTGCAGGCTGTGGATAAAGTGCAGCATCGCTGGATGCGATGCCCGTCGACCGTGGAAAACCTCGGCTTTTCCACCGGACGACCGAGCGGACTGTCTTCAATCCAGAGGTGCCTAGAAGACTTTTTCCACGGGCATCTAGAGGCCAAAAAACAGGCTCTTGTGGCAGCCATCCAAAGCCTGTGGCTGGGGGGGAATGCCGCATTTTGCAATTCGCTCATGCAGATTGCAGCGGTTGGGTGGGAGGCGGGGGTTTCGCCGCGGGTATGATTATGAGTGCACAGGTTTCCGGGGTACGAAGCTGTTTCTGGGGTTTGGCGGGCCAATGAACCGAATATTTCCGCTGTGGTTCGCGGCCCTCGTCGCTCTGGCAGGACCGTCGCCGGCAGACGATCTCCCCGCGCACCCCCTCCCCCCAGAGCAGGTGGAGTTTTTTGAAAATAAGGTCCGTCCCCTGTTGGTTGAAAACTGCTTCAGTTGCCATTCGGCGGCGGCTGAGGCGGAAGGGAATCTGATGGCCGGCCTGCGGATCGATTCGCTGGCCGGATTGCTCAAGGGGGGGGATTCAGGGGCGGCGGTTGTGCCTGGAGAGCCGGATAAAAGCCTCGTAGTGGAGGCGGTCCGCTATGCCAACGAAGACATGGCGATGCCCCCGGAGGCGAAACTCCGCCCGGATGAGATTGCGGTGCTGACGACGTGGGTGCAGATGGGGGCTCCGTGGCCGGGGAGTGAGGTGGCTGAAGAGGCTTCTCCAACTCAAGCCCGCGCCCCTTACGACTGGGAAAAAATCCGCCGGGAGCACTGGGCGTTTCGGCCGATCGTGAAGCCGCCCGTACCGGCAGTGCAGGACGGCACCTGGACCCGTACGGAAATCGATCACTTCGTTCTCGCCGGGCTCGAGGCTGCCGGCCTGGCTCCCAATCTCCCGGCCGAGAAGCACCTGTTGATCAGGCGGGCCGCTCTCGACCTGACCGGGCTGCCCCCGACTCCAGAGCAGGTGGCGGCGTTTCTGGCTGACGACTCCCCCGAGGCGTTTGCCAAGGTGGTCGATGCGCTGCTCGCCTCTGATGCTTACGGCGAGCGGTGGGCCCGCCACTGGCTTGATGTGGCCCGCTACAGCGATGTGCATGGTGGCTTTGATGCCAAAGCGATCGCCAGCACATGGCGCTATCGCGATTGGGTGGTGCAGGCACTCAATGCCGACCTGCCCTACGATCAGTTCCTCACCCGGCAGATCGCCGGCGATCTGCTCGAGGGCGTGCCCGATCCCGCGGCCACCGGCCTGTTTGCCTGCGGCCCCACCTACTCCTCAGACGGCGGCGATGCCGAGGCGCAAGCACAGGCGGAGGCCGAGACGCTCGCCGACCGCGTCGATACCTTCTCCCGTGGCCTGCTCGGCCTCACCGTGGCCTGTGCCCGCTGCCACGACCACAAGTTCGACCCCATCACGGCGAAAGACTACTACGCCATTGCCGGCGTCTTTCGCAACACCGGCCTGCAGGATTTTCCATCCGCTCCGCAGACGGAGATCGATGCCTACGAAGCTGGCCAGCAGTCGCTCAAGACTCAGGAGAAGAGCATCGAAAAATGGCTGGCGTCAACCGCCTCGCGTTTGGGAATTGAGCCAGCGAAGCTGGAGCAATCGATCGATGAAAGTCTGAAAGCGGAGCTGGCCGAACTGCGGGCCGACCTGGAGCGGCGGAAGCAGGCCGCACCGGCGATGTATGCCACGCTGACAGGGCTCAAAGATATTGGCAGCGCTGACATGCCCGTGGCCCTGCGTGGCGATCTCCGCAAGCCGGGAGAGATGGCGCCGCGCCGGTTTCTGGAAATTGTGGCCGGCGCAGACGCAACTTCCTACGCCCTCGGCAGCGGCCGGCTGGAGCTGGCCCGCTCCGTCGTTGCTCCCGACAACCCCCTCACCCCCCGTGTGATCGTCAATCGCGTGTGGGGTTGGCACTTCGGCAAGGGGCTCGTGCGGACGCCGAGCAATTTCGGCGTGCTGGGAGACAAGCCGACCCACCCCGAACTGCTCGATTGGCTGGCGGCTGATTGTGTCGAGCATGGATGGTCGCTCAAGCGGCTTCACCGGCAGATTCTGCTCTCGTCTGCTTGGCAGGTGAGCAGCGGCTTTGACGCGGCGAAGTTTGCCCGCGACGGCGACAACAGGCTGCTGTGGCGAATGTCCCCGAGAAAACTGGAAGTTGAGGCCTGGCGGGATTCGCTGCTGGCTGTCACCGGTGAACTCGACCGGAGCGTCGGTGGTCCGCCTGCCAATGAGATCTGGCAGAGCAACCGCCGCACGCTCTATGCCAGCACCAGCCGTACTGGCGAGGTGTTTCACGCCGACCGGTTCTTGAGAATGTTTGATGCGCCAGCCGCCGTATCATCGGCGGAGCAGCGGGTGGAGACCACGGTGCCGCAACAGTATCTCTTCATGCTCAACAGCCCGTTTATGACCGGGCGGGCGCAGGTGCTAGGCGATTCGCTGCGCAGCCTGCCGGGAGACCTCCCGGAAAAAATCCGCCTGATCTACCTGCGGCTCTATTCGCGGCCGCCAGAGCCGGCCGAGATCGCCTTGGCAGACGCCTGGCTGAGCGCCGATCCATCGCCCCATGCTTGGCAGCGCTACGCTCAGGTGCTGCTGAGCGCCCACGAACTGATCCAGATCGAGTAATTCGAGGTTCTCTCATGCAATTTCTCCAGCACGAACTCGCCTACCGCCTCGCCCGGCAGCGCCTCAGTCGCCGGGATGCGCTGCGGGCCATGGGCGCAGGCATCGGCGCCATCGGGCTGGCTGCCACGCTCGGAGGAACGAGTGCGGCCACGGCGGCGGGCTCGCCACTGGCCCCCAAACTCCCGCATTTTGCCCCGCGGGCCAAGCGGCTGATCCAGCTCTTCATGCCGGGCGGACCGTCGCAGGTCGACACCTTCGATCACAAGCCGCTGCTGGCCACGCATGCCGGCGAGCGGCCGGCGCTGGTCGATCGGAAATCGTTGCGAAACACAAAGATGGGGCTGATGCCCTCCCCCTTTGGATTTAAAAAGTATGGCCAGTGTGGCAAGTGGGTGAGCGACATTTTTCCGGAGGTGGCCACGTGTGTCGATGAGATCAGCTTCATCCATTCGATGCACACCGACATTCCTGAGCATGCCGGTGGGATCCTCATGACGCATCTCGGGTCGCTGCAGCCCAACCGGCCGAGCCTCGGCTCATGGCTCACCTACGGGCTCGGCTCGGAGTCGGAGAACTTGCCGGGCTTCGTCGCCATGTCTCCCCGGGCCCAGCCGCGGGGCAAGGGGGCCTGCTGGGGGAATGCTTTTCTGCCGGGTGCCTATGCCGGGGCCTACGTCAATATCCAGCACATGCAGCCTGGCGCCGTCATCAGCGATCTCAAAAGCGCCGGGCTCTCCCGGGAGCAGCAGGCTGAGCAGATTGAACTGCTCACGAAAATCAATCAGCTGCAACTGGCCCGGATGGAGCAGGATCAGAATCTGGAGGCGGGCATCCACGCGCTGGAGATGGCCTTTCGGATGCAGTTGTCGGTGCCGGAGGTGTTCGATGTTTCGCAGGAATCAGAACAGACCCGCCGGCTCTACGGCGACAGTGAATTTGGCAAGGGCTGCCTGATCGCCCGCCGGCTTGTGGAACAGGGGGTGCGGGTGGTGCAACTTTCGCACAGCATCGACGGCTACGACATCGCCTGGGATACCGGCCACGAAAATATCGTCGATGGCCATGCTGTGCTGGCAAAGGCCTGCGATCAGGGAATCGCCGGACTCCTCAGGGATCTCAAGGGGCGCGGCCTGCTCGACGAAACGCTCGTGGTGTGGGGGGGCGAATTTGGCCGGGCGCCCACATCCGAGGGAGCCAAGGGGCGCGATCACGACCACTACGGCTACACGGTCTGGATGGCTGGCGGCGGCGTGAAAAAGGGCTATAGCCATGGGGCCACCGATGAGTTTGGCCTCTCCGCGGTTGAGCAGCGGGTGCATGTCCACGATCTCAACGCCACGATCCTGCATCTGATGGGGTTGGATCATGAACGGCTGACGTATCGGTTTTCCGGCCGCGACTACCGGCTCACCGACGTGCACGGGCATGTGGTGCACGACATTCTTGCCTGAGAGCCAGAGTCCAAGCAGTGCTCGGGCGGCCGTTCATGGTAGAAAAAAGGCTGGGCAACACCGCATCATTCTCGGAGAAGTCGTTCATGTCCGCTGCCGCCAAGCCGATCCTGTTTCTCCTCCGCGCCGGCTTTTCCAATGCGAAGCAGGAGCCGGGTGGAGCCTATTGCCCGGAGTGCGCCACGATCGCCGGCTTGCTCTACTACTACCCTGAGATGGCCGCAGCGCTTGATGTCAGGCTCGTCGATGCCCCGCGTCCGCGGCCGGAGGTGGTGGCGCTGGTGGGGGAAGAAAACCAATCCTGTCCGGTGCTGGTTTTGCCGGTGGGCGACCGCCCCGCAGGCCTGCCAGAGTTCAACGGGCGGGCGTTCGTCTCCGGGCCGGAGAAGATCGAGGATTTTCTCGCCGAGCGCTACGGCACCGCGCGGTCGCACTGATTGGCGGCGAAAAAAGCCAGTTCGAGCGCATTCGACTTCCGTAGAGCGTCGGCTGCGGGGCGGCAAAAGTTTCGTCGCTGGCGCTCCTCAAGCGTTCGCCGACCCCTCCGCCTACACCACCCAATACATGTACCGAGTCGTTGCTCAAGCTATCCCGAGTGCTCTCGAGCTGGCTGTGAAAAAAGCAGCGAACGTCCGGCAAGCGTTTTACCGCTGTTTTTCCAGCGCCTTTTCGGCTGCTGTCTGGGCGGCGCGCACCGTGTCGACCAGTTGTTGCTGCTGCGTTTGATCGGCCACCCGGTGAGCCGCTTGATCGGCTTCTTTGAACTGTTCCACGGCCGTGGCCAGATCGCCTGTGGCTCTCGTTGCCTGCCCCACCGCCAGCCAGGCATAGGCCCGGCTCTCCGCCCGCGCCACGCTCTTGGCTGAGGCGGCGGCCTCCGCCAGCAGGCTCCGGGCCGCGTCCCCAGCGCCCAAGCGACTGCGGACGGTGGCGGCGGCGGCCAGTGCCTCGGCGCGGGAGCGGGGATCGTCTTGAGCGCGGGCTGTTTCTTCGAGGCGGGAGGTGATTTCGGCCGCCGTTTCGTTTTGCCCCGCCCCGATGCACGCCAAGGCGACCGCCGAGAGTGCCTCAGCCCGGAACCGGGGCTCCACGGCGTCGGCTGCGGCCGTGGCCGATGCCAAAATCTCCCGGCCGAGCTTGGCATCGGCCAGCCCCTGCCCTTTCTCGGCAGCGATTACGCCGGCCTCGGCCAGCACCTTCGCCTTGCGGAGCGGGTCGACGAGCGTTTCGGCGGCGGCCACCCCCTTCTGCAGGGCCTCGCGCGCCGGCTTCTTCTCGCCGCCTTCGGCCAGAAAGCGAGCCGCCTCCATCAGGCGGGGCGCCGTCAGCTCGGCATCAGTCTCCTTCTGGAGGCTCTCGAGCGCTTGGCGGGCCGAGGCAGAGGCCCCCGATTTATCCCCCGCGGCCAGTTGCGCCCGGGCCGCCTTGAGATAGGCCGCCGCCTGCCGGTCGGGCGTTTTTTCAGCCGCCGCTTTCGCCAACCGCTGCTGGTTGGTGAGGGCGGGTTTCTTGGGTGTGCTCCCGCCGCAGCCGGTCAGAGACACAAGCAGGGCCGGGAGCACCAGAGCCACAACTCCAACCCAACGGAACGCACGCATCAGACAGGCATCCTGGCAGCAAAGGGGGAACGAGCAGTATGGCCGCTTCAAAATTTGAGTCTGGCCCGCGAGAGCCGGGCGTGGGTCTCGGCCATCAGGTCATCCTCTGCCGCCTCGTCCTCTGCCTCATAGGTGGCCGAGAACCGCAGGTAGGCCCCGCAGTCGTCCCACGGCACGGTCGACATCGAGAGTTCGTGGATCAGGAATTGGCTGGCGTCCTGGGCTGTGGCAAATGTCCGGTCCCCCGCCCCCTTGGGGCTCTTCGTGTAGAGAAAGTAGGTGCCACCGGGCATTTCGCACTCAAACCCGCAGGCGTGGAGCACGCCGACGAGTTTTTCCAGCCGGCGGCGGTATTTTTCGCGCACCAGCCGGGGAATCGAGGGATCGGCCAGCGCCGCCGCCCCCGCCTTCTGGATCGCCATGAACTGCCCCGAATCGCTGTTGTCTTTGATATCGGCAAAGGCCCGCACCAGTTTTTCGTGGCCGCATACCCAGCCGAGCCGCCAGCCGATCATGTGAAAGCCCTTCGACATCGAATGCACCTCGATGCCCACTTCCTTGGCTCCCGGAACCGAGAGAAACGAGAGCGGCTGATCGTCGTAGGAGAGCATGATGTGCGCGGCATCCTGCACCACGATGATCCGGTGCTGCCGGGCAAAATGAATAACTTTCTCGTAGAATTCCCGCGTGGCCGCCTTGCCGGTGGGGCTGTTGGGATAGCACAGCACCAGCAGCTTGGTGCGGGCGAGCACCTCGGCCGGAATGCCGTCGAGATCGGGGAAAAAGTTGTTTTCCGGAAGGAGCGGCAGCTTGTGGACCGTGCCGCCAAACCAGCCGGTGGCGGTGCCTGCCACCGGATAGCCGGGCACCGTCATCAGCGTGACATCGCCAGGATCGATGAAGGCCGCCGGGAGCATCGCATAGGCCGTTTTGGAGCCGATGCAGTGGTTCACCTCGGTGACAGGATCGAGTTCGACGCCAAACTCCCGCGCCATGAAGGCCGCCACCGCCGTTTTGAATTCGGCGATGCCGTTGTCGGCATAGCCCCGGTTCTCCGGCCGGTCGATCTCCCGCCGCATCACCGCCCGCACACTCGCCGGGGCCATTTCGTCGTTTTCGCCGATCCCGAAATCGAGCAGCCGCCGCTCGGGATGGTCAGCCATCGCCTTGCGCTTGGCCCGCTTGATCAGTTCGAACTTGTAGATCGCCGTGCCCTTGCCATAGTTGGCGCCGCCAATTCGGGCGGCAAATCGGTCTTGAAACCAGGGATCGGCGGGAACGGCAGGGGCGGGGCTGGCGGGGGTGTTGGTGGCCATGAAAAACGGCTGCGCTTCTCTCGGTGGATGGGGGAACAGAGGTGATGGGTGGTCGCCGCGAGGAGGCCACCCGCATGGAGCGAACAGTATAGGGAAGACCGCGCCGAAACGATGCCTGCTCAACCGCCCCTGCCACGGGCGCCAGCAGAGCGGCCGACCGCCAGATTGACGGGTCGCTTAAAAGGGGGGTTTTGGAGGGCGGAGTGCGGGGCGGAAACGGCGCCTGAAAACCCTGTTTCCGGCCGAGATAAAGGGGATTTGATTCCGAGCCGTCGCGTGGGTTGATTGGAGGTACCGGAATCGCTCGGCCGCAGGCCTGATGCGAGCTGCCGGAGCCAAACCATCTCGGGCATCGAAACGCACCCACCATGCCTTTCACTGCGACATTTTCCGTGTCCCACCCAGTCTCCAGCCGACGTCCGGAGGTCTTTGGACCGTTTGACGGCGACTTCGATCCCTTTGAGGACGACGACGATCTAAGCGTGCTGATTCCGCTCGATTAGCCCGAGGCCGTGGCAGGGATGGCGCCGGCTCATTGCCGGCGGCCGCCCATGCCGAGTTTGAGTTTGGAGAGGTCAAACTCCGCTCCCTGCATCGTCTTGAAGTCTGCTTTCTGCTCTGGCGTGAGAATCTCCGCCACCTTCTCCAGCGCCTGCTGGCGCCATTGGGCAGGGCCACCGCCGCCGCCCCGGGCGGCCTGCATGATCTCCTGCAGCCCAGCCTGGAGCTTTTCAGTTTGCTCCGGCGTCATCTTCATGCGCTTGGCCACATCTTCGTCGAGCAGGGCCCGGGCGCCGACGGCCTGCATCTTGATCTGGGTAAGCCGGGCCAACTGCTTTTCATCCAGAATTCCGGCCAAGGCTTTGTCCTGCTCAGCCACGAGCTTGGCCCGTGTGTCCATCGCCTGCCGGCGTTCCTCTTCCGACATATCGCGGAATCCCCGCTGGTTGGCCTCCCCCTTGGGTAGATCGGCCAGCTTGGCGGTTTGCTCGCTGCTGAGCCCCAGCTCCTTTTGGACCGGTTCCTGAGCCACCAGTTGGGCCGCCGAGATGCCCAGTCCCCGGCCCCCCAGCCAGCCCCCGCGTTGGGCCGTGGCCTGAGCGGCAGCCTGTTCCGGAGCGAGTTCTGCCATCATCAGGCAGGCGCAGGTGGAGAGGAGCAGCCAATGGCGGAGCATGATGGGCCTCTGGAGAGAGCGGAGCGAATGTCTTCAGCGGTAAAGCCAGCGGCTGTGTCGCGAAACAGTATGATCGCCAGTGTTGTCGTTCCCCTCCGCACACTGTAACGGTTTCTGGCCCAGCCTGCCAACCGGGGAGCTCCTCTCGATGCCATTCATCAGACGACTCGTTGGGATGTTGCCAGGGCTGCACAGGCTCCTGATGCTGCTGACGCTGATCGTGGTCGCCCTCGGCTCGGGCCCGGTGCTGGCGGCCGAAAAACCGAACATCCTCTGGATCACCAGCGAGGATCACGGGCCGCAGATGGGCTGCTACGGCGATCGGCTGGCCCGCACCCCGCATGTCGATGCCCTCGCTGCGCGGGGCATGCTGTTTCGCCACGCCTGGTCGAATGCCCCGGTCTGCGCCCCGGCCCGCACCACGCTCATCACGGGCATGCTCGCCACGTCGCTCGGTGCCGAGCATATGCGCAGTCAGGTGGCGCTGCCGGCCGGCATGAAGCTGCTCCCGGAGTATCTGCGGGAGTTGGGGTACTACTGCACCAACAACTCCAAGGAAGACTACAACCTCATCACGCCGGAGAAGATTTGGGATGAGTCCTCGGGCAAAGCCCATTGGCAGAAGCGGCCGGCCGGGAAGCCCTTCTTCGCGGTGT
>CAISJI010000229.1 GCA_903885565.1 uncultured Planctomycetaceae bacterium | reverse complement strand
CATCGAACAGGAAGGCCGATGCGCCACGGAAGGCTGATCTGCTCAAAACGGGTCGAGCGATGGAGGCGGAGGGGTCGGCGAACGCTCGAGGAGCGCAGGGCCGCATCGGCCCACGCGACGAGACTTTTGCCGTCCCGCAGCCGGTGCGCCACGAAGCTTGCATGTCACTCTAGGTCCGGGGCTGCCCATGCCCCATCGCCTGCCGTTCGCTGCGGCCCTCCGGGCCTTTCGCTCACTCGAAAGTCGGCTGCGCTTCGCCTTCCATGGCTCCGCTGGCCGCCTACGCCGGCTCCTGGGGCACGGGCAGCCCCTCCCCGAACATCAATCAGGAAGGCAGGTGGAGGCGGAGGGATCGGCGAACGCTCGAGGAGCGCATGCGACGAGACTTTTGCCGTCCCGCAGCCGATGCGCTACGGAAGTTGAAGGTGCTTGAGGTCCGGGACTCCCCGAACAGCGATCAGGAAGTGGGATGAGGCGGAGGGGATCTCTCAGGCCGGGGCGGCGGGCTGGAGGGCCGGCAGGCGGATCGTGATTGCCGTGCCTTTGCCCGGAGCGCTCTCCACGCGGATGCGGCCGCGGTGGGCCTCCACGATCTCGCGGCAGGCGGTCAGTCCCAGTCCGCTGCCCCCCTTGCCGGTCTCGTCGGGGCCGCTCTTGGTGGAGAAGTGGGGTTCGAACATGCGGCGCATCACTTCAGGACTCATGCCACTGCCGGTGTCGCGCACTGTCAGGTCGACGGTGCCGAGCGTGGCATCGACTGACAGCCGCAGGATCAGCCGGCCCCCCTGCGGCATTGCCTGCCGGGCGTTGACGAGCAGGTTGAGAAGCACCTGCTGGATCTGTCCCGGATTGGCCGAGACCCGCGGCACCGCGGAAAATTCCCGCTCCACCTGCACCCGGTATTTCTGCATCTCCCGCTCCAGCAGCACCAGCACATCCTCGATGAGCAGTTCGAGGTTGGTGGGCTCCAGTCTGGTGGTGCCGTTGCGGGCCATGCCGAGCACGCTGGCGGTGATCTTGGCAGCCCGCGTACCGGCGGAGAGGATCCGTTCCAGAGCCTTGTCGCGGGTGGGGGCATCGCGGTGGCGCAGTCCCAGCTTGGCGTAATTGAGGATCGTGGTGAGGGCGTTGTTGAATTCGTGTGTTGTCGTGCCGAGGAGTTCGCCCAGCGTGGCCGCTTTCCGCGCGTCGAGGATCTCCCGGCGTAATGCCGTGATCTCGGCGGCATGCCGCAGCCGAGTCGCCTCAAGTTGGCGGCGCAGCGAGAGGATCTCTTCCCCGCGATCGCTGGCGGCCGGCAGCGACTCCCGCGCCGTGGGCAGCAGGGGCGCTGGAAAGCCGGCTGGCAGCGGACTGCTGTGAGGCGGGCTGATGTGATGATTGACAGACTCGCGCATTGTCATTCTCCGCCCGGTTCGTCCCGGCCAGCCCGTTCCAACAGGCATGCCTCTCGATCCACAGCCTGCCAATCTCTCAACAGCTTCGCTGGCCTGCCCGTTCGCTGCAGGTTCCGCAGCGGGCATTCTCAAGCCCCTCCGACCAGTCCCCCCGATCGGCCTTGCCTGCCACTGCAACCGCTTGCAGAGAAGGCACTTGCGTTCCACGAAGAGCTATCGTCCGGCGGCCGGTTCAGACACAAGTTTTCAGCTGCCGCAACCTTTCCCCGCCTCGACCGTTGAATTTCATCAGGCCTTACCCGTGGCGGGGCAAGGCAGGGTGGAATGGCAATTGGTCCACCCTCCGCCGCAGCGGACTTCCCCTGCGCTTTTCCGCCGCAGTAGACTTTGTAAAAGTCGCAGCAGAAACTCTTCCGCTCTTGCCTCGTCTCCTGCACTGTTCTGCCGTCGAACCACCGCTGATCCAAGCCACACGCTGACAAAGGGCCACTGATGAATCACTCTTCCTTAAGAGTCACCGCGACCGATTCCCGCCACCCGTTGGCGGCTTGTTCGCAGCGGGGCCGCTCGGTCCGGGGGGCGTTTACGCTGGTGGAATTGCTGGTGGTGATCGCCATCATCGGCCTGCTCGTGGGGCTGTTGTTGCCAGCCGTGCAGAGCGTGCGCGAGG
This sequence comes from uncultured Planctomycetaceae bacterium, assembly GCA_903885565.1. Taxonomy (GTDB): domain Bacteria; phylum Planctomycetota; class Planctomycetia; order Pirellulales; family UBA1268; genus CAISJI01. Next base: position 997 of record CAISJI010000229.1, on the reverse strand, counting down.
CTTCCCGCCGGACGGAGTGCAAGGCGAATCTCAAGCAGGTTGGATTGGCCATGATGATGTATCTCGACCGCAAAAGCCGGGGCACGTTCCCCGATGCGGCGATCCTGCCGAGTGAGGAACTGATGCTCTTCAACCTCTCATCGACTCCTCCGCGGCCAATCAAGCCGAGCATCGCTTCCATTCTCGGCCCCTACGCGGAAAACAATCGCAACATTTTCAAATGCTCCTCCGACAACTCCTATTTCGAGCGGTCGACAACGTATCTCGATTCGTTGAAGAGTCGGCTCTCGCCACTGGGCCGCTCGCTGAGCGATGCCCCCACCGAATACACAACGCTTCCCTATGAGGGGACGAGCTACGAGTATCCGGCCCGCCGTCTGGCCAACAAAACCCGCGAGCAGGCTTACGCCTCCCGCGGAGCGTCTGGCGCCTCCACCAAAACTTGGATCATGTACGAATATGAGGCCTTTCACGGCGGTGGTGGATTCTTCGACAACAGCGACGCCAGCTACGATCCCAACAGCTCGAGCGAGTGGACGCCCCCGGAAGGGGCCCGCAATTTCCTCTATGGCGACGGCCATACTGAAAACCTCTGACGCATCGCCGCTCCCTGCCAGATTTCCGCCCACGCCACCCGGTCCCTGTTTGCCGCCTTCGCCCCGCCTGAGGAGTTTGATTCATGAGCACTGCCACGATGCGTTCGGGTTCGGGCTATTCACGCGGAGCGGGAAAGCAGACTGCGAAGGCCTCCAGTTGGAAACGCTGGGCGGGCCTGCTGGCCCTGCTTCTGCTCATCGGTTTTGGCGTGGCTTGGGGAGGGGGCTGGATCAGGCTCACGACCGATCCGCGGGTGCTGGAAGTGCAGAAGATGCAGGCCGACATACAGGCCAAATTCCTCGCCAACGGCGGCCCGACCACCGAGGCGGAGGCGACAGCCTTTGTGGCCGCGATGGGGCAGGTGAGGGAAAAGCGCGAGGAGCTTCCCCGGGACCTGCGT
>CAISJI010000228.1 GCA_903885565.1 uncultured Planctomycetaceae bacterium | reverse complement strand
ACTCGGGTTGCTGTCCTTCTGCACCGTCGTGACGGCTCCAAACAGTTGATCGCCGGTGCCGGTGCCGTCGGCTACTGGCGTCAGCGTGCCGGGGTAACCGCCGATCGTCACATTGCCGCCGGTTTGGATCCTGGTGCCGGTATTGATCGTCAGGCTGGCGTTGCTGTTGATCCGGGCGGTTGCCTTGGCCGTCGGGATGCCGGCGAGCCCCTTGGTGTTGGCCTGAGCGCTGGCGGAGGCGGAGAGATTCGTCGGAGTGTCGCTCGCAGCGACATCCTTGCCCGGCGTGAGCCAGATATTGCCATCTGCAAAGAAGGTGGAGTTTGAGCCGATCGTCACCGCCTGATTGGCTGTCAGCGTGGTGGTCGTCGTGGCGAAGGCGAGGGAGAGGCCGGCATTGGTCGTCGTTAACGCCGTGCTCTGGATGTTGGTGGTGGCGGAGGTGCCGATGCTGATGTCGCCGAGTTCCGTCTTGATGACATTGCTTGCCCCAAAAACGACCCGGTTGGTGAGCGTGGCGGCAAGCGTCGCGGAGACGCCGGTTCCAGCCAGGCCGCCGTCGCTATCCATGATCGAGACATTGTTGGTGTAGGCAGCTTGGGTGGCGCCCAGCACGATCGGATATTGTTCGCCGACGGCGACGAGGCCATAGGAATGGACCGTCACGCGGTCGCCGAGCACCACCTCGGCCAAGCCCGTGAGCGTCGAATCGGCCGATCCGGCCGCCGCAGCCGCCACGCCGGCCGCTCCGCCCTGCGCGTTGAATTTGCCCGCGAGCACCTGCGTGAATTCGTTCTTCGCCCGCAGCTCGGCTTGGCCGAGCATGTCGATGAGCGTGTCGCTGCCGACCTGCGTGATGGCGCCGGTGCTCGACACATTCGTGGTGGTCGATCCGCTGGCGCCGGCCAGCGAGGCGCTGCTGGCATCTGCTGTGGGGGCGTAGAACGTCTGCTGGTAGGAAAGCAGATCGAGGCTGCTGCCGTAGATTGTGCCACGTTCGCCGATTTTCGCGACCGACGTGGAGGTGTCGCCAGTGGTGGCCAAGGCACAACTGCCGGCGATGAGGCCACCGCTGCTGGAAACGGTGTCGGCTGTATTGGTGTTATTTCCTTCCGCATGAAGCAAGAACACGCCCTGTCGGCTCTGGTCGCTGATGACGCCCGAGCCCACCTCAGCCAGCGTGGTCACGGCGGAGGTGGCAGTCGAACTCACCCCGCCAACACCCACCAGCCCGACCGCCTTGCCGAGGCCTTCCGCCCACTGGCTCGTCGTGGCGGAGGCCAAGACGCCAACGTTTCCATTGGGGAGCTTGAGGTTGTTGCCGATCATGGCGGTGACAGCACCGCCGGAGAGTGCATTGGCTGTGGCACCGGCGATTCCGATCAGGCCGCCGGCCCCTGCCGTGGCCCGGGAGCGGGCCGTGTTGCCACCGCTGACCGGGGCAATCGTCGCTCGGATATCGAGGCTGGCGAGTTGGCCGCTCGGGCCAGAGAGCACCACGGGGGAGCGGCCGGCCTGCGTCTGCGACCAGTCGACAACACTTGAATTCGAACTGCTCACATTGCCGCCGATGCCGGCATAGACCAGCGGCGAAGCGGTGGCAATCGCCTTCGATTCACCGAGGGCCCCCAAGCCGACCGCCACTCCCAGCGAGGTGGCGCTTGCCGAAGGCTTCGCCGTGGCAAACACCTGCACGGCGCCGGTCGCCGTGAGCGTGCTGGAAGAGCCGACGAGCGCCTTGACGTTGGGGCTGGAGGTGGCCTCTGCCCTGCCGACCGCACCGGCGACAAGGCCACCCGCCAGACCGGTCCCGGAGAACTCGGCGGAGGTTGTCGCCTGCGAATTGAGCACAATCGAACCAGCCGTGACCGTGCCGTTGGCGATCGCTTCCACCGTGCCATTGGCATTGGCATATCCGCTGGCGGTGCCGATCGCCACCAGGCCCCCGGCCGCACCATAGGTCGTGGCCCGGGCTTGGCTGGAGAGCGTCGAGGTGATGCTCACCGTTCCGGCCGTGGCGGCCACCGTCGCTCCGCTGGCGACCGTCGAGAAGAGCGTCGGCGAAAAGTCCGATCGCACATCGGTGCCGGCCCCCGCCCCACCCAGCCCCGCAGTGACCGCGGTGGCAATCCCGAGCATCGTGCCGGTGGTGTCGGTTGCGGAGGCGGCGATTGAGACGCTGCCGGCCTTTGAAGAGACGCTGCCGCCGGAAACCTTGGCCGTGATCGTGCTGGTGTCGGTGTTGGTGATCTTTGACATGCCGATCGATCCGCCATACATCCCCCCGGCGACCGCGACAGCCGTCACACTCGAGTTAAACTCGGCAGCATTGGCGGCGGTGATCGCTACATTTCCACCCGCCGCGAGGGCGGCGCTACCGAGCACATCTGCCGAGACGGAGTTATTCAGTGTGTTGGTGGCGATACCGCCACCCGCGGCCAGCGCCCCGCCAAAGCCCGCTGCAACTGCTGCTGCTGCCGCAAAGGCGTTGGCTGTGAGCGTTTCGGTGGCCTGGGCTGCAATCGTGAGGCTGCCGGGCGTTTTGAGCGTGCCGCCAGATGCATAGGCAGAAACCGTGTCGGTGATCCTGTTTTCGGCCACGGCCACCGCCGCCGCCCCGGCCACTGCGGCAAAGCCGACTGCCACCGAGCCGGCCGCCCCGATCAACTGCAGCTTGACCGTTTCATT
>CAISJI010000227.1 GCA_903885565.1 uncultured Planctomycetaceae bacterium | reverse complement strand
GTGCCGGTGCGCCTGCCGATCACCGGCACGCGCGACACGCAGGTGGAGGCCGCGATCGTGCGCCACCTCGATCGACTCCATGCACAGCAGGGGCAACGCGGTGTGCTGGTGCTGACGTTTGATTCCGCCGCCGAAGATGCCACCGGCGGGAGTGAGTTTGGCCGGGCCTATGGACTGGCGAAGTTTCTCACCGATGCCCGGCTGGCGGGGGTGAAAACCGTGGCGTTTTTGCCGGAGGGTGCCCGCGGGCATGCGGTGCTCGTGGCCTTGGCTTGCGAGGAGATTGTGATGGCGCCTGAGGCTGTGCTCGGGCCGGCCAATGCCGATGAGCCGCAGATCGATGAGGCGATGCGGGCCGCCTACGTGCAGATCGCCTCCCGGCGCAAGACGGTTCCTCCCGGCGTGGCCCTGGCCCTGCTCGATCCAGCCGCCACGGTGGCGCGAGTCTCCACCGACGCGGGGGAACAGTTTGTTGCCAACGGGGAGGTGGCGGGGCTGCGTGAGAAAGTGGCGGTGCTCAACGTGGAGGAACTGGGGCCGATCCCGCTGGTGCTCGGCGGCCGACGGGCCCGCGAACTGGGGATCGTGCGGCTGCTCGCCCGCACGCCGGCAGAACTGGCCCGCAGCCTGGGAGTGCCTGAGCGGGAGTTGGTCGTCGATCCCACGCTCGATGGCGGCTGGAACGGCGTGCAGGTGGTGTTGAATGGCGCGATCACCGGCGAGAGCGTGGCCCGCACACGGCTGCGGATCGAGGAGGCGCTGGCTGCCGGTAAAAATTTTGTCTGCCTGCGCATCGACAGCCCTGGCGGTTCACCGGAGCAGAGCCTCGTGCTGGCGACCTGGCTGGCGTCGCTCGACTCCAGCCGGGTGCGCACGGTGGCCTATGTGCCGCGCGAAGCGCGTGGGGATGCGGCGCTGGTGGCCTTGGCGTGCGATGAACTGGCGATCGATCCCGAGGCGGTGCTGGGGGGAGAAGGGGCCGCGGCGCTCGGCCCGCGGCAGGCAGAGGCTGTGGCGGTGGCCTGGCGCGAGGGGGTGGCCCGCCGCCGCGATCGCACCTGGTCGTTGCCGGTGGCGCTGGTGGTGCCGCAACTCAAGGTCAGCCGTGCTGTTCAGGCGGGCACCGGCCGGGTGGAATATTTTTCAGACGACGAACTGCAGAAGCGGGACGACCGCGAATCATGGCAGGTGGGAGGGGAGGTTGGCGTGGGGCCGATCCAGTTCACCGGCCGCAGCGCCGAAACGCACGGACTGGCCACCCATGTTGTCAGCGGCTTCGCCGGCGTGGTGCGGGCCTATGGGCTGGTGGGGGACGTGGCCCTGGCCGAGCCGGGCTGGGCCGATCAGTTGCTCGACGCTTTGGCCAGCCCCGGCGTGGCCTGGATCCTCCTGCTCATCGGCGGGGCGGGGCTCTACATCGAACTCCACACCCCGGGCGTGGGCCTGGGGGGATTTGTGTCGATGGTGGCGTTCATCGTTTATTTCTGGAGCCAGTATCTCCATGGCACCAGCGGCTGGTTGGAGGTGATGCTGTTCCTGGCCGGGCTGTTTTGCCTGGCGGCCGAGATCTTCGTGCTGCCGGGGGTTGGCGTGCTGGGCCTCGGCGGCGGCGTGCTGGTGATCGCGTCGCTCGTGCTGGCCAGCCAGTCGTTTGTGCTCCCCTCCAACGATTACCAGATCGGCCAGTTGCGGAGTTCACTGCTGGGAATTCTGGGAGCCATCTCCGGCGTGGTTGCCCTCGGCATCGTGGCCCGCCGCTGGCTGCCAGCGACGCCGTTTCTGCGGCATGTGCTGCTGGTGCCACCGGCCGAGGAATCAGAGAGCCTCGAATTGGAGGCAGACGCCCTCGAGGCGCTCGTCGGCTTGGAGGGCACCACCACCACGCGGCTGGCTCCGGCCGGCAAGGCGCGGATCGGCGGGGTGCTGCGCGATGTCACCAGCGACGGCCAACTGATCGAACCGGGCGTGGCCGTGCGTGTCGTCGAGGTGCGCGGCAGCCGGGTGCTCGTCAGGGCCCAGTTTGATCCTCCGGACACCCGCGCATGAATCCGTTGCTGTGGGTGATCGCCCTGCTGGCCGTGGGGCTGGTCGTGATGGTGCTGGAGGTGTTTGTTCCTTCTGGCGGCGTGCTCGGGTTTGTGAGCGTCGCGGCGCTGTTGGCGGCCATCGCCACCGCCTTCATGGAACTGGGCCCCATGGCCGGGATGACCGTGCTGGCGATCACCGTGATCTCGGTGCCGGCTGTGCTGGGGCTGGCGTTTCGCTGGTTTCCGGAGACGCCGCTGGGGCGCCGGGTGTTGCCCGCTCCGCCCAATGTTGCCGAGATGCTGCCCGACGCCCCGCACCGCCGCCGCACGCGCGACCTGATCGGCCAGCGCGGCCGCGCCGAGAGCGATCTGCTCCCCTGGGGCAGCGTGGCTGTGGCCGGCGATGCCTGGGAAGCGGTGAGCGAAAGTGGCCCGATCAGCAGTGGCGCGGCGGTGGAGGTGGTGGGGGTGCAGGGGCGGGCCGTGGTGGTGCGGCCGGCGGAAGAATCGGCCTGGGAAGGGCCTTCAGGAGAGGGGCTGCCGGGAGTGGTTGCCGGCCCCGAGGGGGCGGCAGAGGGCTCCTCCCGGCTCTCGCCGACACTCGAGGCGTTTGAATTCGAGCGTCTCGACCCGCCATCAGCTTGACGGGGGGCTCACCCCGAACAACGCTAGGTGTCTGTGGAAAAAGTCATCCCTGACCTTTTTCCACTGAGTCGACCGCAGGAAACGCACCCGTCGCTGGCCGGGCTGGCGTTTTCTGAATCGACAACCGCCGCATCCAGCGGCGGACCACGCTATCCACAGCTTGCTCAGTTGGTTTTCTGTTCTCCCGGAGAGTTGCGATGCCGACGCTGATTGTGTTGGGTTTGGGAATTTTTGCCCTGCTGCTGCTCGGCGGCCTGCTGGCTCGCTACCTGCGGCTGTGGCTGCAGTCGTATGCTTCAAGCGCCGGCATCGGGCTGTTTGATCTGGTTGCGATGAGCTTCAAGAAGGTGAATCCCACCGTCATCGTGCGCAGCAAGATCATGGCCGTGCAGGCAGGGCTGGGCGATTCCACCGGCATCACCCGGCAGGCGCTGGAGGCCCACTATCTCGCCGGCGGCCGCGTGCCGCTGGTGGTGCAGGCCCTCATCGCCGCCAACAAGGCGAAGATCAAGGAACTCGATTTCAAGCTGGCCACCGCCATCGATCTGGCCGGCCGCAATGTCCGCGAGGCGGTGCAGACGAGCGTCTATCCGAAGGTGATCGATTGCCCGGGGAAGAACAGCGGCCGCGAGTCGCTCGATGCGGTGGCAAAAAACGGTATCCAACTCAAGGTGCGGGCCCGCGTCACGGTGCGCACCAACCTCAACCAGCTCATCGGCGGGGCCACCGAGGAAACGATCATCGCGCGGGTGGGGGAGGGGATCGTCTCGGCGATCGGCTCGGCCGAAAAGCACACCGACGTTTTGGAAAACCCCGACATGATCTCCAAGACAGTGCTGGCCCGGCGGCTCGACTCCAACACGGCCTTTGAGATTGTCTCGATCGACATCGCCGACATCGACGTGGGGGCCAATATCGGCGCCCGACTCCAGGCGGATCAGGCGGAGGCCGACACGCGCGTGGCCAGAGCCAATGCGGAAGGACGCCGGGCCATGGCCGTCGCCAAGGAGCAGGAGATGATCGCGGGGATCGAGGAAAGCCGGGCGGCGCTGGTGGAATCGGAGGCCGAAGTGCCGCGGGCGATCGCTGATTCACTCGCCAGCGGTGGCTTGGGAATTCTGGATTACTACAAACTGAGAAACCTGCAGGCCGACACCGACATGCGGCGCACGATCGCCGGGAGCAACACTCCCGGCGCCACCGCCGCGCACCAGTAGCCAGTTTCCCCCTCACCCCGGCAGGCGAAGAGCTCCCCGGGGCCTGCGGAGATCGTTCCCCCAATGATCATGTTCATCAGTGCGCCGGTTGTTCCGCTGCTGGCCGCCGGCTTCGACTGGCTGGAGGCGGTGCTCCCCTTTCTGTTTGTCGTGATTTGGATCATCTCCCAGATCATGGCGCTGGTTCGCCGGGTGTCGGGTGGTGGGGCTGATGGGGCACCGGCGCCGCGCCCCGAAGTGATTCGCGAACTCCCCCGTCGCGTGCGGCCCCTGCCCCCGGCGGCTCCCCCTGTCGCGGGCGATTCTCTGGAACGGCAGATCGAGGAATTCAAACGGGCCCGGCAGGGGATGCCCGCTGCGGGGGGACGCGCCGAACCCCCTCCCGTTCCCCGGCCCAACCGCTCCCCCCGGCCCGCCCCCGCGACGCTCGCGCCGCTGCCCCAGCGGCGACCTGCCCCTGCCTCATCCAGCCCCCGCGCCCCCAGGGCGGCTGAGGCCTCAACGCCCCAGCGCGCCCCGCTCACCGACACATCGCTCGCTCCCGGCGGCCTGGAGCGCCCCACGCCCTTGCCGCAGTTTGGCAAGCTCGATGCCCGCCAGACGGAAGTCGATCGCCATGTGAGCGATGCTTTTGCGCACGACCTTGGCCATCGTACGACCGGTCTGGCTGACCACCATCTTGCCGGCGCCCGAGAGCCTGCTGCCGCTGCCGAACCGGCGGCGGTGACGCAGGCAGATGAACTGGTGCGGATGCTCTCCAATCCGCAGGGGCTGCGGCAGTTGATCCTGCTGCGCGAGGTGCTCGATCGACCGCTTGACCGCTGGTGAATTTTTTCTGGAAGGGATTCCATTCCATGGCACCAACTCCGCTCCCGCGGCAGACCCCGCCGGTCCCCGCCTGCCCGACCGCCACCCGACTCGGCTGGATTGGCACCGGCGTGATGGGCCGATCGATGGTGGGGCATCTGCTCGAGGCAGGCTTTGCTGTCACCCTCTTCACGCGCTCCCGCGCCAAGGCGGAGGATCTGCTCGCCCGCGGCGCCCGCTGGGCCGACTCCCCCGCTACCGTCGCCCAAGCGAGCGATGTGGTCTTTGTGATGGTGGGCAATCCGGATGATGTGCGGGCGTGTGTGCTGGGATCGGAGGGTGCCCTGTGGACGCTGCGCTCTGGCGGAATTCTGGTCGACCACACCACCAGCTCTCCGGAACTGGCTCGGGAGATCGATGCGGCCGCCTGTGGGCGTGGCGTCTGGAGCCTCGATGCACCCGTCTCCGGGGGCGACAAAGGGGCGCGGGAAGGCACGCTCACCGTGATGGTGGGCGGCGATGGGAAGGCGCTCGACTCGCTGGCTGCATGTATGGCTGCGGTGGCTGCCAATGTCGTTCCCTGCGGCGGCCCGGGGAATGGACAGCAGACGAAGCTGGTCAATCAGATCACCGTCGCCTCGGGAATGATCGGTGTGTGTGAGGCCCTGCTCTATGCCCATGCGGCCGGCCTCGATCTGGAGACCACGCTGCGAGCCATCACGCCCGGCGCTGCCGGGAGCTGGTCGCTTTCCAATCTCGCACCGCGGATCGTGCGTGGCGATTTTGCCCCGGGGTTCATGATCGAACACTTCGTGAAAGATATGCGGCTGGTATTGGAGGAGTGCCGCCGCAGGCAGCTTTCCCTCCCCGGCCTCTCTCTCGCGGAATCGCTCTACGCCGGGCTGGCCGCACAGGGATGGGGTCGCCTCGGCACGCAGGGACTGGTGCTGGCGCTGGCACAGCTTGCACATCACCCCTGGCCCAAGCCCCCGCCGGCGCAGCTTTCCTGAACTGCCCGAAACCTTGGCAAACTACCCTCAAGGGGGGTGTTTGAGGACGGCCAATTGGGCTGATTG
>CAISJI010000226.1 GCA_903885565.1 uncultured Planctomycetaceae bacterium | reverse complement strand
CAACATCTTCCCGCAAGGTGGCCCGCCGGCGGGCCTCGAAGGCCTCGCGAAAGTGCTCGCTGACCAGCCCAGAGCGGCTGTCGCGGGTCGGTACCACGCAGCGACGGCAGACATTGGTGGCTCGCAAGTGCGCCCCGCCGATCGTAAAGCCAAGCGGCTCCGGCGGGGGCAGGTCGGCATAGGGATCAGCCAACGGCCCACCGACACACTCCTCCCGAACCGGCGGCCTCGGCTTCCCCGCCGGGCTGGCGAGCGTGTCTTCCCAGAAAGCATCGCAGCCGCCAGCCTCAAGGTTGGCCCGAAACCGGCGGCGGGATTCTTCCAGCGACAGCCCAAACCAGCGCCCCACCACTTCCAGCGTGGCGGTGGCGATCAGCGTCGCCCCCGGGGCATCGCGATCGTCGGGAAACCCGCCGTCGCTGCGTTCCTCAAGCAGCACCTCCAAGCCGAGCGCCTCCGACAGCCAGGCGCAGGGCCCCTGCGGCCCCGGCAGCAGCCGAAAGGTGGCAGGCTCGAGTTGCCGCAGGCGGGCTTTCAGCGGGGGGGAAGCGCCCGCGATTGCCGCCGGATCGACCGCCAGCTCGATCTCCTGCTCCCCGCTCTCCTCGCTCCACAGAAAGGTCGCCCGGACCGCCTGCACCAGCGGCATGCGCTTGGCGCTTACGACGCGGCGTTCCATATCGACCAACCGCCAGCGACGATCATTTTCCAGGGCCCCGCAGGGCAACACCGAGGCGGTGGCAACCTCGACTCCGTCGAGGCTCTTCACCGGATAGATCGTGATGCGATTGAGTACAGGCATACGGGTAGCTCAGGGGAATCTGCTTCAGGGCAGACGCAAGACGCTTCCGGCACGGGCTCACATTCGGAAGTTGAATGTCTGCCAGAGCAGCCGCAGGAGCCACTGGCCCACGGTGCGCGTGCCCACCTTGATTCTCGCTGTGCCCCGCATCCCAGGTGTCAGCATCGTTCCCGGATCGTCAAGCGCCATCATCGCTTCGTAGCTGGTGGAGATCGGGAGTTCCTGGCCCGCCTCGTCGGTGCGGGTCGGCACCTGGCCCCCCGCCTTCACGCTCAGCCGCTCCGAGCCGGCTTCGATATGTGTTTCGGCCAGTTCGTCGACCGTGCCGGAGAACGTCTGCCACGGAAAGGAATCGAGCTTGAGGTCAACCGCCTGCCCGCGTCCGACAAACTCCATCTCCGATTGATCGACCACCATCACCGCCTCGAATCGCTCGGGATCGCCCACCAGGCAGAGCACCGTTCCCTCGCGCAGCATGGCGCCCAGATTTTTCTTATCGAGCGCATTGCCGGTCCACATCGGGAGCTTGCCCGACTGATCCGGAGCCGCCTTGAGGCTCGGGGCCGGGAGCACGACACCGCCGCGGGGCGCCCGGAGCACCAATTCGCCGCGGTTCTTCAGCTTCTTGGCCAGTTGCTCCTCCACGCTCTTGAGCGATTCCTGCACCGTGCCCAGCTCCAGGCTGGCTGCCGGGTCGGTGAACCGCTCCCGCTGGAGGCTATTCAAGCGCGAGCGCGACTGCGCTGCCTTTCCCTCCAGATCGGCGATCTCCAGATCGAGCTCGATGCTGGAGAGCCGGGCCAACTCAACGCCGCTGGCCACCACCTCGCCCGCCTTCACCGCCAGCGACTCCAGCCTGCCCGGCACCGACACATAGACCGTCTCCTCTCCCAGCGGACGCAGTTCGGCGGCGCACCACACGCGCTGCGGCAGCGGGATCAGGCCGATGGCGGCGGCGAGCAGACAAACCGCCACGCCAGTAAGGACGATATTGCGTGTCTTCATTTCCTCTCTTCTTCCAGGCACTTTGAGAAAACTCACCATCTGCTGCACCGGCCGCACCACCAACCCCCACAGCGCTCCGGCCGCCAGCACCTGCCCGAGCACCTCCAGCCGATAGGGCTTGAAGACGCTCCAGACAAACAGAAAGATCGACGCGCTCACCATCCAGCCATACGCACTCGACGCCAGAGCATAGATCGCAAACAGCCCCCGGTGACGGGTGGGGAGAAACGGATCCTCCGGTTGCTCGATGCCCAGACACAGCCGGGTGGCGAACCGTCCCAGAATGGTGGTCGCCTTCTGCCGCAGATTGGGAATCTCAAGGAGGTCGGAAAGGATGTAGTAGCCGTCGTAACGCATCAGTGGATTGGCATTGAAAAGCACGGTGGAAACGCTCGACACAAACATCACGTCGAGGCAGAGCTGGTTGAAAATGCCCGGATGGGAGTTCCACCAGAGATAGGTGGCAATCGCGGCAATGATCAGCTCCACATACATTCCCGCCGCACCAATCGCGGCTCGCTTCCACTTGCTTGGCAGCATCCAGCTGTCGGAAACGTCGCAATAGAGGCAGGGCGTGAAGACCAGCAGCATCATCCCCATCTCATGGCATTCACCGCCGTAATGCTTGCACGACAAGCCGTGGCCAAATTCGTGCAGCACTTTTGTGACGCCGAGAGCCACCGCGAGATAGAGCCAGTTGCCCGAGGCAAAAAACTGGTGGAACTCCGGCAGCTTGCTGCGAAACACATCGAAATTGACAAGCACCAGCAAGAGGGCGCTGGCCACAAAAAGCATTGCCGCCACGACAGCCGGCGGGGAAAACAGCCAGCCCAGCCAAGGATCGAGACGGACCAGCAGGCGATCGGGGTCGATACCGCGAAAACGCATCGACATGATGTTGGCCAGCCACGCCATCCATTGCCGCCAGATCCGCTGGCGGCGGCGCTCGTAGAGCTGGGGTCCCTGCCCGGGCCGATCGCCGATCACCAGACCGCTGCGGTGGAGCGAGGCCACAAACCGGGAAAGCTCCTCCAGCCCGATGCGCCGGGGGGCAAATTTTGCCTCAAACTTCTCCTTGAGTGCCTCCAGGCTCGCCTGTCCGTCGAGCAGGTCGAGCAGGGCATATTCTTCCGGCCGAAACCGATAATAGGCCAATGAGATGGGATCCTTCACCACCCACCACACCTGCCCCTGATAGGCCTGCCGATTGGCGACCAGATCGCCACGGCGGCGCAGCCCGACGGGGCGGGTGGTGCTCGCGCGGAAAGCGTCGGCAGTCGCCATGGGCCTACCTGCCTGCCGGCGGCAGCGGCTGTTGCTTCGAGTGGATCGTCATCGTGGCAGCCTGGCCGGCCCGTAGAATCCAGGTCTGCGAGGAAGGGACCAGCCTGTTTTCCACCTCGGCCCACACCCGGTAATCCCCCCCCGATTCGACCAGGGGGCTGGTGAAAACGATCCGGCCTGCAAAGGCTTCGACGCGGCTGTCGGCCAGCTTCACCTCGACGGTGACTGGCCTGTCGCGCACTTCTTCAGGATCCCAGCGGGTGGAATCGACATAGCCCTCCACCCGTAGTTTGTCGATGCGCACCACTCTGGCCAGCGGATCGCCCGGCTGCATCCACTCTCCCTGATGGGGAAACACCTGCACGACCACTCCATCCAGCGGTGCCGTCACCAGCCGGCGCTCGATCGCTTTCTCGGCGGCGTCGACCTCGACTCCCTTGGAGGCCGCAGCATGGCTGGAAAGCTTCCGCTCCAGCTGGGCCTGTTCGATCCCCAGTTCGCTCTTCTGCTCGGCCAGCCGCAGGCGACTCACCTCAACCTCTGTCACCGCCTTGAGGGAGAGGCGATTGGAGGCCTCAGCCTTTTCCAGCTCCGCCTCGGCAACCTTCTCCGCAGCCACCGCATACCGCACATCGACATCGCTCTCCGCTTTAGCCACGGCTTGATCGTGTTCGGCCGTCGCTTTCCGCTTCTCCATCTGTGGCTGACTGTCATCGATCCTGGCGATCACCTCGTCCCGACGCACAACATCTCCCTCGCGCACAAGCAGTTGCGAAAGCACTCCCGCCTCCCGCGCCGGCACCTTCGCCTCTTCCACCAGAGAGACCAGACAGCGCTCAAGCACCGGCTCCGCCTTGTCAGCGGCTGCCGCGACCTGCAGGCAAACAGAGAGCATCCCCCACAGAACGCAGGCTGAGCCCGCGACAGGGAGAAGGGGCCGAAAAAACGGCAGGGAAGCGGAGCTATTCACTGGCGAACCTTCACCAAAGACGGAAGAGAACCTGCGACTGGATAAACGCCAGAACATCGTGAAACCACACATACCCAAGCGGCCGCTTGCCGCAGTTGATCCGAGCGGTGACCGTGGCTCCGGCCCCGAGTTCTTCGCGGTCGTGCCGGGAGGGATCGATCGTGATGCGCACCAGCACGGTGTTGCCGCTGTCGCCGCGCACCTCGGCCTGCTCGTGGATCTCCTTCACCGCCCCGCGGTGGCGGGTGCCGGGATCGGTGGCGAGGATGTAATCAACCTCGAGTTCGCGGCCCGCGGCTTTCGCCTCGGCGGCAGACCGATTGACATGGCCCAGGCGGTCGTCGGGCATCTGCACCTCGAGCTCCCACGGCCCCGACTTGTCGGCGATGCTCATGAGCACCTGCCCCTTCTCGACCGGCCGGAGAATCAGGCGATCGCGCACCTGCCAGGTGACAATCACTCCCTCGATCGGGCTGAGCACCTGCAGATCTCGCTTCTTGGCCTCGTAGAGCTTGCGCTGGGCTTCCAGGCTCTCGATTTCCCGCTGGAGTTGAGCGGCGCGGCCGCTCATGCGCGTCTTCTCATCGGCCGAGATCTTGTTGTCTTCGAGCAATGCCCGGCGGGTCGAGGCCAGCTGTTCCTCGCTGGATGCCTTGCGGCCGAGCACGTCGGTCAGCGCCACCTCCAGATCGGTGTTGCGGAGCGTCGCCAGTAACGCCCCGGCCTGCACATCGGCCCCATGGGCCAGCCCCGGCTCCAGTGTTTCCACCACCCCGTCGATGCCGGCAAACACATCGCGTTTGTGAACCGGTTCGAGCGTGCCCTTCCCCTCCAGCCGCAATTCGGCCGGAATGAAAACGAGCGCCGCCACCGCCGCCACCGCCGCCGCTGCCGCCAACACCGTCCGCGGCAGATTGCGGGCCGCGAGCAACACCCGCGACCGCCCCACCATGTCGAGCAGGCCGAACAGTGGCAAACCGGTGTGCTCCAGGGCATTGGCCAGCGCCCCCCGCCCATGATCGGCCACCAGCTCCACGCGGGCCCTGCGGCCTCCTTCGAATGTGCTGGAGGAAAACCATTCCGCAACGAGCACTCCCACCGGCTCCTCAGCGGAGCGGGCGGTCGACTCGGCCCGCGCCACCGCCACGGCATCGACCCCGCCAGGCTTCACCACCGGCGTGGGGCGAGGCTTCTCCAAGGGGATGATCGCCAGAGCAGTGGCGTGCGATTCGTCGATGTAATGTTCCAGTTCCTCCTCGATCTGAGGGGGCAATTCCCGGGAGGTATCGGGATGCCAGAGGGGATCGCGGGCTTTCGCCACCACGCTGGCCAGCGCCTCAATCGCCTGCACCGCCGTGGCCCGCCGCTCGACCGACTCCTGACCACTCACCGCCTCCAGCCGCAACCGCCGGCGTCCGCGCCGCACCAACACGCTCACCCGGTCGCAGCCGATGATCCGCCGCGCTTCGTTGGCCAGGACGAAGGCCGTGGCCACCGGATCGAGCGACTCATGCACGGCGCGGCTGAAGCGATCGACCTGCGCCAGCGCCGATTGCTGGGCATCGAGCGAGCGCACCTGCCGGCGGGTGAGGTAGCCCCCGGCCACCTCGGCGACGGTATCAAGAAAGCGCAGATACCCCTGCTCAACATCAGCCTGATGGGGATGGTGAAACACCTCCAGCAGACCGACCCTCGTGCCCCCCCGCTCCAGCGGTGCCGCGACGACGAGCAGATCGGTGGGATTGGAGGCGACCGGCCGGCCTTCCGCCCCGGCCACCTGCGCCCGGGCGGGAACGAGCATTCCCTGCGCGGCCCCCATCAGCGCCTGCACCAGTTGGCCGTGCCCCTGCTGCGTTTCGTCAGTGGCACCGATTCCGGTGGCCTGCACGCCGGTATGGCAGAGCGCCTCCACGCGTCCCTGCTCGCCAACGAGCCACACCAGCCCAGCCACCGCCCCCATCGCCTCGATCACCCGATCGAGGAGGCCCCGAAAAAAGTCGGCCTCGGCCAGATCGGAGCGGGACAACTGCTCGATCTCTGCCACGATTGCGTGAATCTGCCGGCGGGCCTCTTCCACTGCGCGAGGGTCAACCGTACTCATCCGAACCGCCTGAAGTGGTGCTATGCCAAGAGATGCAGAGGCGCGGGCGTCAGGCCCCCGCCAACGATGCTCGCCCGGCTTTTGATGTCAGCTTTTCAATATCAGCTTTTGGCGGCCTGCTGATGGATCACCCGACGCTGCACATCGGTTTCCAGCATGCCGAAAGCCTGTTCGTGGCGGGCGACGGCCATCTGCAGGGCATACGCGAGCCGCTTGGCAGTGAAGAAATTGACGATGATTCGCTGGGTGAGTTGGATCGTTTCCGGGGAAGTGCCGGTGACCTGCTTGTTGAGGCCAAAGTCGACGATCAGTTCCTCAGGCGTGCCGGTAACCCGGCAGAAGTTGGCATAGGTCGCGAGAATGTGCGACTCATCGACCGGCACCTGAACCGGCTCGGGGGCAGACTGCACGCTTTGTGGAACGATCTTTTCGGCCATGAATAACTCCTGCCCGCTGCGCTGAAATAAAGAACCGGGAAAGGGCTTCAGCCCCTTCGCGAAGGCCCGATTCTACACGCCCTCCAACGGGGAATCCAGCAGCGCTCTGAGCCCCCCCTCCCCTTCTGGGCGACCGGGCTGCCGGACAGGATCGGTGGGCCAGCCATGGCGGACTAACCAGGCTTCGGTCACAAACCGGCGCAGCAGCGCCTTGAGTGTTCGGCGGGCGTCGCGCTGCCAGTCGGTATTGGGTGGATCGCCGTCGGTTTCCAAGCCCGCAAAACGTAACCGGCAGGGCCACTTCCGGGCAGTCGCCACGCTATCGAAGCGCTCGATAATCCGCAGCGTCCAGGCCGCCCCGAGCGTCTCACGCAGCGCCTGGAAGGCTCGATCGACCGAGAGCCGATCGCCCGACACTGCCCCTGCCCGCGTCGTCCCAAGCGCGGCCAGCGCACCGGCAGCCACGAGCCATGCCCCCAGCGGATCGACCACGGCCGAGCGGATGGCAAAGCCCTGATGGTAGGCGAGATCGGTATCCACTCCGGGCAGAAATGGCCCGGCCAGAAGCCACTGACCAACCGCTATGGCCGTGGCGGCCAAGCGCCGCCCGGTGCCGACAAAATTCATCCACCCCACCACCACCAACACCATCAGAAAACAGCGCTCCAGCAGATGGACATCCGGGACACTTCCGGGACGCACCAGCCCAGCCGACAGGGCCGGCATCGAGAGCACCACTGCGAGCGTGGCGACGATCAACTGCCAGACCTGATGCTGCGGCCGCTTGGCTCCCAGCAACGACATCGCCGGACACATTCCCAAGCCCACCACCACCAACCGCACGCAGGCAGTGGCTGCCGGAGTCTGCAGCAGGCCGGCTCCGCGAGCCCCGCTCTCCGCTGCGAGTGCCAGTCCCGCGGCCACTCCCCACCACGCCGCTGGCACTGCGGTCGAACCACGGGTGCGCCACACACCCCCGACAGCGGCGCCGGCAGCCAGCAGGCCACCGGCGGCTGTGATCCACAGCCAGCCGGGCCAACCAATCAGTTCAGGAGGAAGAATCGCTGCCATGATTTCAGCCTACCACCGCCCCCCGGCACCCACGGGAATTCCGTGGTGCCCGCACGCACCCTGCCGGTTGTGCCAGGTGGGCGGGGGGGCGGCGGAATGGGAAACAGAGGGTGCCTCTGCGGTCGATACTCTCCTGAGAGGGCTGATCGGGCAGCCCGGCCCCATCCCTGCGGCAGACCGCACCGAGAACCTCCAGATGCATCCCACCGCTTCGGCCTTGCAGCGACACATCGCAGCCACGGCGACCTGCCTGGCTCTGCTTTTGGTACAAGCCGTCGGTGCACCGCAGGCCGAGGCGATTGAGATGTTCACCTTTTTCGGCGATGGCAGCCGGATCGGCCTGCCCAGTCTCGAGGTGCCAATTGAGGCCTACCCGGGCATTCCTCTGCGGAGCGACCGCCTGCGGGCCCGCAATCGGATGGGGGCCACCCGCCGTGGTGGGCCTGCTGGGGAATCGACTGCTCCCGGCGGCATCACCATCCGTTCGATGCCGACACCCCAACCGGTGCCGCGGGGTGCCAATCTCCCGCCAGCCGTTCGCTCGAAGCAGCCAGCGAACCCATCCACCCAAGCCCTTCCCGCCGGCCAGAGGGGCATGCGGGGCGGCAGGACAGTTCGTCCCGCTCCCTCCCGCATGCCCTCCTCCAGCCAGCCAGACGGCTCGCTTCAGATACCGGAACCCCTCGCGGAGCAGCGGTAGCAATTGCTACCGAGCATCCTTCTTGATCTTCGCCAGCAGGTCGGTGGCATCGGGACGGGTAGCAAAGAGCGACTCCGATCCCAGCACCTGCTCCAGAATCTTACGGGCACGATCGTTCTCGCCACGGTCGGAGAGAATCTTCGCGACGTAGTAGGCTCCGTCGGTGGTCAGGGCATTGTTCTGGGTGATCTGCGAGAGGATCTTTTCCGCATCCTCACGTCGGCCCTGCTTGTAGTAGATCCACGCCAGTGTGGTGAGAGCATTCACCTGGTTGGCGTTGTCGCGATGCATGGCCGCATTCGCCTCGGCCATCTCCAGCGAACGCTGCTGCGATTCCTTCTCTTCCGACTCGATCAGCACCAGAGCCAGCGAGTTGGAGGCGGCAAAATTGCTCGGCGACTGATAATGGGCGTCGCTGAAATACTTTTCCGCCGTCTTGTAATCCCGAGCAAACCGGGCGATTGCACCACAGACAATTCGCGCCTCAAGATTCTTCGGATCGACCTTCAGCACCTTCTCGGCATTGAGCTTGGAAGCCTCCATGTCGCTCTGACCGAGGTACCACTGGGAGGCGGAGAGCAGAACCTTGGCATCCTCGGGGGAAGCCTTGATTGCTGATTCGATGAGCTTGCGGGCAGTGTCCTGCTTCTTGGCCGAGTCATACAGCATGGCCATCGACATCTCCGGCAATTGCACGGAAGGATCGAGCTTCTTGGCATCCTTGAACTGCGCCATGGCGAGGTCTTCCTTGCCCATCTGGAACAGCACAACGCCCAACCGCTGGTGCGCACTGGCGGCCTCGGGGTCGAGTTCGATCCATGCCTGCAGATACTTCTGGGACTCTTCCCATTCCTTGCGGGCCTCATGCACGGCGGCATTCCCGGCATTGCAGCGGATATCGAAATCGCGCTTCCGCTTTGTATTTTCAGTGAACTTGGCGGTCAGGTCGGTGGCCTTGGAAAACAACAAATCGGATTCAATCAGGCGCCCGTCACGGAATGCCAGATCGCCAAGGAGGAGATAGGGCTCCGGATCGGTCGCAAACTTGCCCACCGTCGATTCCAGTTCAGCGCGGGCCTGCGGCAGCTGATTCACACCCATCCACAGCATCGCCATCATCACGCCGGGGGGGGGAGCCTTGGGATTATTCGATTTGACCCGCTCCAGAATCGCGCGGCATCCGTCGATGTCGCGATCGCGAAAGCGGTTGATAGCGTTGCTCACTTCCTGCAGCGGAGCATCGTCGGAGATCGACTTTCCAACGAGCGTCTCGGCGGTAATTTGAGCTTCTGCAGAGCTCATACCCACCAGACCGGCGGCGACAGCCACCACCATGGCCACCACCAGCCTGCAAGCCAGCGGGCACAGACTGACAACATCACGCGGCAACGCCGCAACCTTCATCTCAGCGGCCGTGAGCCTTGCGAAAGCAACCATTGCGAACAGTTCTCCTCATTGATGGATTTCAGCGAAATTTTTCCAACAGCCTGACCGCATCAGAAAGTGGAAGCGCGGGAAGGATGAACCAGCCAGCGACGACACTGAACCCGCTTTTCTGGTAGGATTGAATCTATAGCAGAGGAGAGTGGCGTGCCACCCCCGCCCCCCCTCAGGCCCTCAAGTTTCAGGCCCTTCAGTCCCAAACCCTCAAGGCAACGGGAAGGCGTCGCGATGCTGCTCGGAGCGGTTTTTGAACGCGAGATTGCGTTTGCTCCCCGGTCCCGGGGGCTGTTTGTCGCCCGGGCTGTCTACTGCGGCACCCTGCTGGCCATCATCGCGACCTGCTGGCTGGTCGTCACCGGCACGCAGTCGGTAACCACCGCCGGAGACACCGCCCGATTCGGCGCGACTCTCATGCGGATTCTGGCCCCGCTGCAGCTGACGCTGGCGATGCTGGCAGCCGCTCTGACCGGCGCGATCGCAGTGAGTTCTGAAAAGGATCGCCGCACTCTCGAACTGCTGCTGGTGAGCCAGCTGACCGACCGGGAGTTGGTGCTGGGCAAACTGGCCGCCAGTCTGGTGCGGGTGGTCTTGCTGTTGGTGTCGGCCATCCCGATCTTTGCGCTGGCGACCCTGTTTGGGGGCATTACCGCTGCCCAGATCGCGCGGATGTTCGCCGTCACGGCGGCCGCATCGCTGGCGGCGGCGAGCATCGCCACCGCGGTGGCGTTCTGGAAGGAGACCACGTTTCAGACGCTCGCCATCACGCTCTTCGCGCTGGTGGCCTGGCTGGCCGCTGGCGAAACGGCCGCAGCCTGGCGGGGCGCTGGCGTGGGGGCGATGGTCTCGCCGTCCCGGGCCGTGTTTGCGGCCCTGAGTCCTTCGGGCCGCGAAACTCTGGTGCCGTTCCTGGGTGTGTGTGCCGGAATCATCCTGGCCAGCAATGCCGTGGCCGTCAGCCAGCTGCGGCGCTGGAATGTGTCGCGTGAATCGCGCGCCCGTACGCCCGAAGACGAAACAGCCACTGGCGGGGTGCCGTCGGTGCGCACGCCCTCGCGGGAGGTCTGGGATAATCCGGTGCTGTGGCGTGAGATCTGCACCCGGGCCTACGGCCGGATGATTGTGGTGGTGCGGGTCGCCTGGCTGGCGCTGTTCGCAGCCGCAGTGGCAGGAATCGTTCGCGAGGCCCAACTCCCGCGTCCCGACCGGATGGCTGTCGCCGTGGCCATTGTGCCGATGGCCCTGGCAAGTCTTGTGGCCGTGGCGGCACTGGCGGTCACCAGCATCACCACAGAGCGGGACCGCGGATCGCTCGATCTGTTGCTCGTCAGCGATCTGGAGCCTGCTGAATTCGTGTGGGGCAAACTGCTGGGCGTGCTCGTGGTGGCCCGAGAAATCGTGCTTTTGCCACTGCTGCTGTGCCTTGCCTTGGTGGTGGGCGGGATCGCGTCACTGGAAAACGGTATGTATCTGGCGATTGGAATGGCGGTGCTGCTGTTTTTCTCGGCAGTGCTCGGGTTTCATGCCGGCCTCTCCTACCCCTCCTCGCGACAGGCCATTGCCGTAGCCCTCGGGACGGTGACATTCCTGCTGGTGGGCGTGGCCACCGCCATGCGGATCATGGTCGCTTTTGGATCGAGCTTTGAGCTCCAACTGGCCCCCTTCCTGACCGTTATCGTGGGTGGCGGCGTGGGCCTCTATGCGGCGCTTTCAGCCCGCAATCCTTCCCCGGCCATCGGCTGGGCCTCGGCCCTGCTGCCCGGCCTGACATTCGTGGCGATCACCAGTTTTCTGCAGGGCAACACACTGCAGGTGCTGTTGGTGACTCTGGCAGCCTACGGCTTTGCCACGCTCGCCCTGCTGGTGCCCGCCATTGGTGCCTTCGATCTGCTCACCGGCCGGACCACATCGGGCGAATAGCTTCGCCCGGGCGTCACCGGCGCTCGCGCCCCTGCGACGGCGCTTCCGCCACGATCGCCTGGCTGGGCGATGCCGGCCTCTGCTCCAAGGCGGCCAGCCGCTGCGCCGTGTCGAGCGGAGCCCCTCCCCTGGCGATTGCCAGCCGATAGCTCTCCAGCGCGTCCTCCCGCCGGCCCAGCGCTTCCTGGGCGAGTCCCTCAAGCGCCAGCACTGCCCCTGGAGTCTGCTGCGGGTCGTACGACTCGCTCAGGGCGGCGAGCGTGGAGAGCGACCGCTGCGGCCGCCCCAACCGACGGTACACCTCGGCCGTCTGCAGCAAGACGTCGTAGGCATCGGGAGTGATGGCAAGGGAGCGGTGAAAATCAGCCAGCGCCTCCTCGGCGTGGCCCCGCGCCAACGCCACTTCTCCATGGAGATGCCAGGCCTCAGCGGAACCGGGAGAGCCTTGCACGGCGGAGTTGGCCAGGCGGTCTGCGTCGTCGAGCAGCCCCAGCTCCAGGTACATCCTGCCGCCGGTGATGCACAAGTCGGTCTCTCCCGGGGAGAGCCGGAGGGCCTCGGCAATCTGAGTCACCGCCTCAACGCGTTCGCCCCGTTTCCAGAGCACGTCGGCGTAGTGCCGCCGGGCCTCGATGTCGGTGGGGCAGCTCTTCACCGCTCGGTTGAGCAGAACCTCCGCGCGGCCCAGATCCTTCTGATCTGCTGCCGACAAACCTTCGTTCGACAAGCGGCGCGCCTCAGCCACCTCCTGCGGCACCGGCCCGCCACGGGGCACGAGCCTGCACCCCGATCCCACCACCACGAGAACGATCGCGGCGGCCGCCAGCGGCGCGATGGTGGCGGGCAGGGCTTGCACAGTGGGCGGGACTGTAGCCCCTACGACCCGGTCGAACCAAGGCTGTTTGGCTCAAAATAGAGGCCGGACCGCCGCGGGGACTTGCCCAGCTTGCCTCGTTCCATACGGAGGCTGGCGGAGCCGTAGCGGGCCGCTCGTCGCCGGTTGGGGGAGTGGGGGGGAGCGCACCGTTTTTTTGGAGACTGCACCCCCGCAGGGCGCCGATTAGACTCTCTCAGGGGCGAACCGATCTGCGTGCCGCAGCATCCGTTGTCTCCTCCTGCCATGGGGTCATCTGCGTGCCAGCCCAGCCATCCACCCCCACCGCTGCATCGCCAGGAGATGGCGCATCCCAGCCCCCCCAGCCAGCGCGACCGACAGGCGAACGAGATTTCCACGCCTACCCCTGGTGGAGTCCCCGGTTCTGGCATGGAATGCCTCTCGGGGTGTGGTTGGAACTTGTGCGGGAAAACGGCGCCCGGGCCTCGCTCAGCCGCTGGGGGTTGATGGTCACGATCACGCTGGCAGCGGCCTTCAATTCGGTCGCCGGGGTGCTGTCGCGGGCCAGGTTCCGGCGCCAACTACTGCATCCCCCCACCACCCCCCCACCCCTGTTCATCATCGGGCACTGGCGTTCCGGCACCACGCTCATGCACGAACTGCTCATGCTCGATAGCCAGTTCTGCTGTCCCACCACCTACCAGTGTTTCGCCCCCAGCCACTTCCTGCTGACCGAGTGGTGGATGACCGCAGCACTTGCCTGGATCGTGCCGAACAAACGACCGATGGATGACGTGGCGGCCGGTTGGCATCGCCCGCAGGAAGACGAGTTTGCCTTGATGAATCTGGGGGCCCCCTCCCCCTACCGCCGCATGGCCTTTCCCGTGTCCGCCTCCAACCGCCCCGAAGCACTCGACCTGGAGTCGCTCTCCACTGCCGATCTGGCGCGCTGGAAAAAGGACATGCATCAGTTCCTCGAGACGCTGGCGGTGCGCGATCAGCGGCAACCGGTGCTGAAGAGCCCGCCCCACACGGCTCGCATGGGGGTGCTCGCGGAGATGTTTCCGGGCACCCGGTTTCTCCATGTGGTTCGCGACCCCCATATCGTATTTCCCTCGACGCTGCGGCTGTGGCGATCGCTGCACCATTCACAGTCGATGCAGGTCGATCCGGGGGATCGTCTGGAGGAATACGTGTTTGCCGCCTTCGATGAAATGTATGCGGCATTCGAACGCGATCGGCTGACGCTCGGACCGGACCAGCTCTACGAAATCCGCTACGAAGACCTCGTCGCCGATCCGGTGGCCAAGATGCGCGAGGTGTATGAAAAGCTGGGGCTGGAGGGATTCGAGGCAGCGCTCCCCGCCTTTGAGGCGCAGGGACGATCGATGAAAGCCTACCGCACCAATACCTACCGCCACGATCCCCGGATCGTGGCCGAGATATCCCGGCGCTGGCAACCATTCCTCGACCGCTACGGGTATTCCGCACCCTCGACATGAGCGGAACCGCGGGGCTGGCCTCACCCGCCTCTGGGACACCCGGAGGAACTCCCCGACCTACCGGAAGACGGAGGCGGAGGGGTCGGCGAACGGTTGACGAGCACCGAGCAGCTGCGGTCCAAGTGACGAAACCAGTGCCGCCCATGCTCTACGCGGACAAAGCCATCGGTGGCCTTTGTCCGCTGAGGTCGGCGGAGGTAAACGCCAAGGGTTTCCCTCGCCGACGGGCATCGCTTCCGGCGAGGCGCCACTCAAGTCGTAGTCGTTGTCTCAAGCCGCCCGGCGGGCGCTGCGTTGGCGGTGCCAACGCACGTTCGCATCAGATCCCAGGCTGCGGAGTTCT
>CAISJI010000225.1 GCA_903885565.1 uncultured Planctomycetaceae bacterium | reverse complement strand
CGTGGAGCCGTTTGTGGTTCCCAAGCGTTCCTTGACCGGCGACAACACAGAACGCGTCGACACCCGCGTGCTGCAGGTGATTTACCGCCTCGATTCCACCGGCCATCCGCCACTCTATGTGGGACAGCAGGTGGAGGTGTTTGTGGATGCGGAGCAGCCCCCGCAGGCCGTGCCTCGTACCGACGCCAGTACCGACGCCAGTACCGACGCCAGTACCGGGGCCGATGTTGGAGTTGGCAAGTGAGGGGGCTGGGGAGGGCTGTGGGCGCTTGAATTGCTCGACAAACCCACCTTGTCTGGGTGGGGCGGGAGTGGGACATTCCCGCCCCCATGCTCTTTTTCCTCCCCCTTGCTGCCGTGTCGGTGCCCAGCCTCTGCCGGAGGCTGCTCGTTGCGCTGTTGGCGGTGAGCTTGGGTGTCGGGCCGTCATGCCGGGTGGGCTGGTGCGCCGAAGCGGCGGAGACTCCCGTGGCTGAGGCACCGGCCGCGGGGGGCATGTATCTGCCTGGGGCGAGTGGAACGCTGCTCTGGCGGCAGACCTTGGCGACGGTGTCGGCCGATTGGCCGGTGGTGCGCACGATCGAACCCGACTTCGCCGCCACGCCGCCCCGGGCGGGGCTGATCGAATCGGCCTGGGTGGAGCCTCCGGCAGCGCAGCCCACCCCCGGTGTCTTGCCCAGCAGCAAAGCCTGGGCGCCCCGCCGCCAGCGGGTGGTGGTGCGTGTGGTGCCGGCGGTCAGCGGTGCCTGGATCGATGCGATCTTGGAAACCGAGTCGATTGCCCAGCGCTATGCGCCTGAGGGCCCGGGCCAGGTGGCCTTGGTGGGAGGCTGGCAGACAGACACCCCTGCGAGCGGCCAGCAGAATGTCACGACGCTGCTGGCGGCCCGGATGGCCCCCGCTGCAGAGCCGATCTATTCCCTTCCGTCGTCGGCCGCTGATGGCCTGTTTGAAACAGAATCAGCAGCCCCGCCCTGGGCCAACAGTCAGCATCCGCGGCTGGCGAGAGTCGGCTACAAGGTGATGCAGGATTACAAAAACTTCTACTCCTGCGAGAGTCTCACCTGTCTGACGGCCGCCTTCGGGGCTGGCGCCCTGATGGCCAATACCGGCTTCGACTCCACCATGCAGAATGCCTGGCAGCAGGGAGTGGCGCCCACCGACGTCGGAAGCTTCTTTTCGGACTGCAAGGATATCGGGGAAGGAAGGTATGCCCTGTCGGTGTTCGGCGTTGCCGCACTCACCGGCGTGGTGCTTGAGGGACGTCCCTCGGGGGACATCGTCGGGGAGTGGGGGTCGCGGTCGCTGCGCATGTTTGTGGTTGGGGCGCCGCCGCTCTATTTCCTGCAGATGGCCACCGGCGCATCGCGGCCGGGGGAGAGTTCGGCGGGAAGCTTTTGGCACTTCAACAGCGACAACAACGGCGTGAGTGGTCATGCCTTTGTCGGGGCGATCCCGTTTCTCGCGGCAGCCGATATGGTGGAGAGCCCATGGGCCAAGGGGGGGCTCTATGTCTGCTCCACGTTCGTGGGCTTTTCGCGGATGACCGACAACGCCCACTACCCATCGCAGATCTTTCTGGGGTGGTATCTCGCCTGGGCGAGTGCCATGGCAGTCAATCGCACCGAACTGCACTACGGTGCTATGGAAGTGCGGGTGGTGCCGCTGCCGATTGCCGACCTCGGTGGCATCGCGTTTGAAACCCGCTGGTAGGTCTGCGGTTCTTCCCTCGGAAGGGCGTCTTCTCCCTGCCTGCCCGCGAGTCTGACGCTCGCCCGGGGGCTGGCGTGTGCGTGGGGCGCCAAATCCTTGCAATCTCGTCGCGCCTTGATAATCTTGGCGGGTTGCGTGCTTTGCGGGGGGAGGGCGTTTTCGCGGCTTCGCCCCTCATGCAGGCCGTTCCCCACCCGCTCTATTTCAATCCAAGGAGACTCGCGTGGCCATTCGTAATTTCCCCCCGATTCGTACCGTGCTTGGGATTGTTGAAGACACCAAGAGCCTGCCGCGAAGCGGTGCTGTTGGCGACGCCTGGTATGAGGAGTCGGCCGGCGTGCTGTGGGTGTGGGATGCGGAACATGATCGGTGGCGCGATCTCAGCCTGTGGCGTGGGGCCGGGTTCTCTGCTGGCGTGGCGGGAGTTGCGGGCTTGGCTGGTCTGATCGGTGGCAAGGGTGGGCATGGCGAGAAGGGCACCACCGGCGACCGCGGCCTGCAGGGCGCTGTGGGGGAGCGGGGTGTGGCGGGGCCGGCAGGCCCTGCGGGCCCGAAGGGGGATCGCGGTGAGACCGGCTCCAGCGGTAAGGATGGCGCGCCGGGCGTGGCGGGAAAGAACGGCGTCGATGGCAAGCATGGCGTTGACGGAAAGAATGGCGTCGACGGCAAGCCAGGCGCGGCCGGCCCCAGCGGCAAGGACGGCGTTGACGGCAAGCCAGGCGCGGCAGGCCCTGCGGGCCCGAAGGGGGATCGTGGCGAGACTGGCTCCAGCGGCAAGGATGGCGTGCCGGGCGTAGCGGGAAAGAACGGCATCGATGGCAAGCATGGCGTTGACGGGAAGAATGGCGTCGCCGGTGCTGCCGGTAAGGATGGTGCGCCGGGCGTAGCGGGCAAGAACGGCGTCGATGGCAAGAATGGCCTCGACGGGAAGCCTGGTGTCGCCGGTGCTGCCGGTAAGGATGGTGCGCCGGGCGCAGCGGGGAAGAACGGCGTCGATGGCAAGAATGGCCTCGACGGGAAGCCTGGTGTCGCCGG
>CAISJI010000224.1 GCA_903885565.1 uncultured Planctomycetaceae bacterium | reverse complement strand
CGGCAACCGGTCGGGGGCATGGTGATGGCGGCGGCCCTGATCGACGACTTGGTGGGATGGTCGCTGTTGGCAATCGTGCTGGGAGGCTTGGATCCTGCGGTTTCGTCAGCCGCGCCGGTCGTGGTCGGCAAGGTCGGAACGGTCGTTCTCTTCTTTGCCATCGTGGCGGCCGTGGGACGGTTTCTCCTGACGCCTCTGCTGCGCGAAACGCGGCGCATCCTGCCCTGGCCCACCGGCAGCCTGAGTGTGGCGGTGATTGCCACGCTGCTGGCCGCCGCCGCCGCGGAGGAGTGGGGGCTGCACGCCTTCCTCGGGCCGCTGGTGCTGGGGGCGGCGCTCTCTCCCTCGGCCGAGGAACGCCGCGATATGTATGACGTGCTGGAGCAGTTTACCCTCTGCTTTTTCGTGCCGCTCTATTTCGTGTCGATGGGGCTCTCCACCAACTTCGCGACGGCGTTTGATCCGCTGCTGGTGCTGGCCGTGCTGCTCACTGCCTGTGTCAGCAAGATTGCCGCCTGTGCCCTCGCCGCCCGGTGCACAGGGCTCGATGGGCGCACCTCGCTGGCGGTCGCCTGCGGCATGAATGCCCGCGGGGCGATGGGGGTGCTGCTGGCCGGGATTGGGCTGGAGAATGGCGTGATCGATCAGCCGGTCTATGTGGCGCTGGTTGTGATGGCGATCGCCACCTCGCTGGCCGCGGGGCCGCTGATGCAGTTTTTTCTGCCGCGCCGCTTGAGCTGAAGCGGCCGGGAGGTGGCGACGTGTGCCGATTTGCCTCGGCGACCGGCAAAGGAGTATTCTCCGTGCTCCTCCCGTCGGTCACGCGGAGGTTTTCCAATCTCCAATACAGAGGTGGTTTCATGCGCTCGTCTCTCGCGGCTTCCGCTTTCTTTTCCTGCGCTCCGGTCTCCCCCAAGGCGTGTCTGGGTGGCTGGCTCTGCCTGGGACTCGTGCTCGTCACCGGCTGCGCCGATCCCGCGCCTCCGGCCGACACCGCACCCAAGATCGAGACCCGGAAAACGATCGGCAAGACGACGCAGGAGGTGATGGAGCTCTCTGAGGCTCTGGCTGCGGGGGGCGTGCCGGCCGAGATGTCGATCACCGGCGAGGGGTTGGACGCCATGACGTCCGATGCCTACCGGACCAGTGTGGGCAAGATGGCGATGATCGCCGTGCAGCAGAAGATGCAGGTCGTTGAGGCGGAGAAGGGCCCCAAGCCGATGGATCACGCCGAGTTCATGAAGAAGGTTATCGGCAAGGGGCAGCCCGATGGGATCCAGCTCCCGATGCTCCCCTACTATCAGGAATATTCCTACGATCCTGAGAAGAAGGCGCTGGTCGTGATCGACTTTCCCGCCAAGCGTGAGCAGCGGAAGCAGGAGACGACCGGCGCCTCGGGGCTGTGAGCCCCAGATCGCGCCGGAACGATTGCGCCGCAATTGCTTCCGGCTTCAGGGCGTGGCAGCAGCCTTGGCGGCGGCAGGACGGCCCGATGTGGCATCCCGCGGATCGGTGAAGGGGGAATGCTCAAACGGCACGACCTCTGCCAGCCGCGGATCGCCCTGCTGGCGGAGTTCTGCCAGCAGACGGCTGCTTAATTCGGCCTGACTGGCGGCATATTCCGGCCGGCCGGCGACATTTTCGATCTGGTAGGGATCGCGCCTGAGATCGTAGAGCTCCTCCGCGGGACGCTTGCCAAAGGCATGTCGATAGACCCAGCTCCACTGCGGATCCTCAGCATGAGTGATGACCCAGGCCTTGGTGGGGCCGGCATCCATGTCGGCAAACGCGGCGTAGGTTTCGGCGGTGAGCGAGCGGTGTTTCGGGGCATCGCCGCCGATCGCCCCTTCCGGATTCCCCAGCGGCCAGCGGTCGGGGGCAAAGTTACGGATGTAGAGAAAATCGTTGGTGCGCAGCGCCCGGCAGGGGTAGGGGAGATGGCCGTCGCGGGCGGCGGCGACATGCCGCTCGCGCCCCGCAATCACCTGCGTGCGGCGGGGATCGATCTGGCCTCCGCCCGGGGCCGTGAGCTGCGGCAGGAGGCTCTGGCCATAGAGCCCCTCGGGCACGGCAGCGCCGCCGATGGTGAGGAATGTCGGTGCCAGATCGGGGAGCGAAACAAAGTCATCCACGATCCGATTCCCCACGCCCCCGGGCACCCGCGCCACCAGCGCCACCTGCACGCCATGGTCGTAGAGATTGTTTTTGCCCGCCGGCACACCCGGCATCCCGTGGTCGCCGCTGACCACAATCAGCGTCCGCTCGAGCTGGCCGGTCTTTTCCAGTTGCTGGTAGAGCGCACCGACATAGGCATCGACAGCCTGCACCTCGCCGAGATAGTCGGCCACGTCCTCCCGCACCACCGGCACATCGGGGAGGAAGGGGGGCAGCTTGCCCTGCAGCCGGTCGGGGTCGATGCCCCACAGCTCCTTGGCCGACCCCCGCACCCACTTGCGGTGGGTTGTGCCCGTGCCGAGGAAGTAGAGCCAGGGTTGGTCGGAAGCGACAGCGCTTTGGAAGGCGGCAAAGTTGTCGCGCACTTCCTGGAGGATCGTCTCGCGGGCCTGCGTGGGCGTGCTGCCAGCATCGACCAACGCTGTGGCTGATTTGGAGAAGTGGTGCGAGAGGTGGCCCGCCGCCTCGAAAGCATACCGCTGTTTGCCGAAAGGCGCATCGGCCGGCACTCCCGGGCTCCAGACCTTGAAACTCTTGCCGATCTGGTAGCCGGCGTCGCGGAGGGCCAGTGGAAACGTAGGGATGCTCTCATCCCACACCGCCCCATGGAGAACGGCGCCCCGGCCGCAGTTGAAAAAGGCCCGGCCGGAGAGGAGTGAGCTGCGGCAGGGGGTGCAGGAGGGGGAGTTCACAAACGCGTTGCGAAACAGCACTCCCTCGCGGGCCAGCCGGTCGATATGCGGCGTTTGCACCACATCGTTGAGCGAGGGGCGGCCATCGAGGCCGCCGTAGCAACTGGCGTAGCGACCCCAGTCATCGGCGAAAATAAACAGGATGTTCCAGCGGGGTGGCCCCTCAGGCTCAGCCCCCCGCGCCGCTCGAGCGTGGGAACAGTGGCCTGCCGCCACCGCCATGGCCAGTGCCAGCAGCCAACGCGACAGCATCCACCGCCGCGCCGGGAGAGTGTTCCGGCGCGGCGGCTGGACTGATGACTGGCAGACGTGCATATCACACCCTTGGGATTTCGAACCCGGCCCGAGGCGTCCGCGCTGTGAAAGCCTGTGCCTGTTCGTCGCCAACAATTTTTTCGGCGGCCGGATCCCACTTGATCTTCCGCCCCAGCCGGCCGGCGATGGCCGCCAGATGGCAGGTGTTCATGGCCACCACATGGCTGAACACATCCGACACCGGCAGGCCTCCCTCGCGGATGCAGCGGTAGAAGTTCTGCTTGTGGCCCTCAAACGGCTTCCCCTTGTAGAGCTTCATCACATCGGCATCGGTGAACTGGTCTTTGTCCCATTCCTCCTCGATCGGCTTGCCGGTGATCTTGTCGCGATTGACATACATCCGGCCCTTGGTGCCCTCGAAGAGGATGCCGTTGTCGGAGGTGCTGTCGATCACCATCTCCACACCATTGGCAAACCTGCACGGCACGGCGAATTCGTTCGACGTGTTGTAGCAGTCGTCAACGGTCGTGTAGCCGTTCTCGTAGGGCACCGGATGTTTGACATTGGTGCCATCGATCTCGATTGGTCCCTTCCCCTTGGCATCTTCCCGCAGGGCCCATTGGGCGATGTCGACGTGATGGGCGCCCCAGTCGGTGAATTTTCCGCCGGAGTATTCGTACCACCAGCGGAATTCATAATGGCAGCGCTTCTCGCGGTAGGGCACAAGCTGTGCCTGCCCCTGCCACATCTCCCAGTCGAGCTGCTTCGGCACCTCGGCCACTTCAAATGGTCCGCCGGTGGGTGCGCCGTTGATACCGACGGTGACCTTCTGAATGTCGCCGAGCAGTCCCTTATGCACCATGTTTACGGCGCGGAGGAACTGATCCTTCTGGCTGCGCTGCTGGGTGCCGATGAAGAACTGCAGCTTCGGATATTTCTCGGCCGCCGCGCGGGCGAGCCGGTTTTCCTCGAGCGTCAGCGAGAGCGGCTTCTGGCAGAAGACATGCTTGCCCGCCTGGAGGGCTTCGATGGCGATCTTCACATGCCAGTGATCGGGAGTGAC
This sequence comes from uncultured Planctomycetaceae bacterium, assembly GCA_903885565.1. Lineage (GTDB taxonomy): Bacteria > Planctomycetota > Planctomycetia > Pirellulales > UBA1268 > CAISJI01. The sequence goes on along the minus strand of CAISJI010000224.1, from coordinate 22,553 downwards.
GATGCTCACCACATCGACGTCGTTGCGGTCGAGCACGCGGCGGTAGTCGCGGTAGACGTCGGCCTTTCCCTTGCCGATGTTGTCGTCGTTGCGGGCCCGCTCGGCATGCCTGTTGTCAACGTCGCAGACGGCGACGATGTCGCCAAAATTGGCATGGTCGCGGGCGTCGCCGGTGCCCATCGAGCCGGTGCCGATGGCGGCGATCCGCGGTCGGTCATTGGCGGAGGCATTGGCGAACGCCGCGGTTGTCCAGGCGAAGGTGGGCACGAAGCCTCCAGTGAGCGCCGCGGCTCCCGCGACCGATCCGCCCAAAAATCCCCGCCGGCTCGTCCGTCCGCCACCGCCTACAGTCTTGCCCATGGTGAGAATCGCTCCAGAAGTGTGTCGGTCAATCAACAGTGCACTGCGCTTGGCCCAGCGGCGTAGGGTGGCATGGAGAAGCCGTATCTGTTTTCGAGGCTCCCCCCGCCTCCGCTCCCGCAGGCCGACTGCCGTGAGGCAGCCATTGCAGGCGACGCGTTTCGGCTCAGACAGCTATGCTGACGGAATTCCTCAGGGAAATCCAGTCGATGTTCACCCTCCGCTGCGGCCCCCCCCAATCGCCCGCCGCCAGATTCGATTCCGGGAAACTGAAGCGCTCGAGCCACCGCCATGAAGCCACTCGGAAACGACCGGTTTGCCAGCCTGTCGGAGCGGGGTAAAACTGCTGCGCTCGCCCCCTTTCTGCCACCGGGGGCCCAGCCCTATGTGGAGGAATTGCTGGCGGAGCATGCCGTGAGCGTGCGGACAAGCAGGCCGCGGCGCAGCAAGATCGGCGACCATCGTGGCCCCCGAGGGGGCGAACGGCTCCACCGGATCACGGTCAACAACGACCTCAATCCCTACGCCTTTCTCACGACGCTGCTCCACGAGATCGCGCACCTGGTGACATGGGAGCGGCACCGGGGAAGGGTGCGGCGGCTGAAACCCCATGGGCCGCAGTGGAAGGAGGAGTTTGAGCAGATCCTGGGGCCGGTGGTAGCGGCGCGACTCGTGCCCGAGGATGTGGCGACGGCGCTCGCCCGATACATGCGCGACCCCACTGCCACCACCTGTGGCGACCGGCAGCTCATGCTGGCGCTCTCCCGGTACGACGCCCCCGATCCGGGCAGAACGCGGGTGGAGGATCTGGTGACTGGCACGATCTTTCGGGTGGAGAATGGGCAGATGTTCCGCAAGGGTCCGAAGCTTCGCAGTCGGTATCAATGTTTTGAGTGTGCGACCGGAAGGGAGTATCGGGTGCACGCATTTTGCCGCGTGGAGGTGGTTGCGGCAGATCCGCCGGGGCTGACGCCAAAGAAGGGCGTTCCGCGCCAGTTAAAGACGGTCTGAGCAACTCGCTTCCGCCATCCTGCAGGGACTGCTTTCTGCACCAGACCTCCACAACGCATGCCGCCTGTGACTGCCCGCCGCTCAAGCCGTGGACCCCGCCTCCACCATCGCATGTATGTGGTGGAACTCGCCGCCAGCGTGCGCCGGGAGCGGCAGTTCATCCGGCAAAACCGCTCCACCAAGCCCGGCGTCATCTGCCTCTATGTCGGCTCGACGGGACTCGATCCCGAAGTGCGCTTCGCCAACCATCTCCGTGGCCACAAGGGCTGCCGACTGGTGCGGGATCATGGAATCTGCCTGCGGCCCGATCTCTTCGCCGATTTCCCGGCGATGACCTGGGAGGATGCCCTCGCCACGGAGGTGGCCTGGGCCAAGGAACTCCGCGAACTCGGCTACGCCGTCTATCAGCACTGACTTTCCGTGGGCCGGCGGAGCCGGTCTCGGCAGCCCGCCGCTTACCGCACGACCACGTTCTTCGTGGTGCTCTCCGGCAGGGGAAGTTGGGCGGCGGTATTGCCCGGCTTGTCGCGGATCGCTCCGCCGGCCAACGCGATCAGCGGTTTCAGGACGATGCCGTCGGCATCGAGATCGCCCGGCTGAATCTTGTAGCTGTAGGTGATCTGGTTCGTACCCGATCCCTTCGCGTAGACAAGATCGCGCACGGCCAGTCCGATTACGGCCTGCAGTCGCGGCTTCCCGCTCACCACCACCGCCTCGTTGTACCTGGTGGTGAAGGAGATCTTCTGGCCCGCCCTGTACGTGCCCGGGGCGGGAGCGGAGAGCGCCACGACGCTCGGGCCGACCGCATCGACGAAAACCTTGCCCGTTTTGGCCGCGGGCAGGTTCGTTGAGGCTGGGTTTTCCACGCTGTCGCGGATCAGGCCGTCCCTCAGGTTGATTCTCGTGGCGACCCCGACGCCGGCGGCGGCAAGATCGCCGGTCGCCACGGTGTAGCTGAAGGAAAGGGTGGCGGTTCCCGAGCCGGAGCTGATACGGGCCTGCCGCGTCTGCGAACCGATCGACACCGTGATGTCAGGAACACCAATCACATACACGGGCTTGGTGAACGTGGCCTTGAAGACGAGTGTCTCGCCGGCCTTGTAGGTTTTGGCAGCAGGGGCGACGAGCGATTTCACCACCGGCAGGACACCATCAACCTTCACGGCCGCGGTGGAGGCTGGAGGACTCAGGGAGAGTGTGGGGGCCAGATTGCCCGCACGATCGGTGATCGCGGCCCCGGGCGGGAGTTGGATGGCGTTGGAAAGCACGACTTTTTTCGCCGCCGCAGTCTCGCCGGGAGCAATCGTGTAGGCAAACACTATCGCGCGGGTGCCGGCGCCGCTGGCATACACCGCCTGCCGGACGCCTTTGTCGAGTTTCAATGAGATCAAGGGCAGTCCCCGCACCACCATCGGCTCGTTGAAGTTCACCGTGAAGAAAAGTTTCTGGCCGGAGCCGTAGGTGCCGGCCGCCGGCCCGGTAGTTGTGGTGAGGGAGGGGGCGAGGTTGTCGATGACCAGTCCGGGAAGGGCGTGGGAGGGGAGCGCGAGCAGAGCGTCGGCCCCGGCGCCATCGCGGATCGAGCCACCGGCCGGCAGGGAGATGGCGCCGTCTGCCGCCACTCCGTCGGCATCATTCTCGCCGGCAGCGACCACATAGCGGAACTGAAGCGTGTGTGTGCCACTCCCTCCGGTGTAGCCCGCCTGCCGCAGCGCCGTGCCGACAGTGAGGCCAAGCAGCGGCTGGCCCGTCACCATCACCGGCTCAGAAAACGAGACGTTCACCACAACGGCATCTCCGGCCCGGTAGCTGCGGGCGTCTGCGACAGCGGCCGACACCGCGGGAGCCTCATTGATGATCGCGAGTTGGTAGGAGGTCGACACTGTGGGGCTTCCGGAGATCGCCGTATCGGTGGCGTTCACGGTGGCGGAGAGGTGGGGGCTCGTCTCGTGGTCGAGCCGTGTGCCCGCCTTCAGATAGAGTGACGACCCCAGGATTTCAAACATTCCGGCATCGTCGCCGCCCAGAGAAAGCGTGTTGTGGCCATGGGCGTCGTCGGCAACGACGATGTTGGCCAGCTTGATCGGGGCTGCCGTGATCGTGGTCTCCGGCAGGCTGGCGGAAACGGCGGAGAGGGTGACGGCGGAGGGGGGGCGATTGACGGGGGTCACTGTCACAGTCAGTGCCTTTTCGATGAAGCCTCCGAGGAGATCGGTGGTCCGCACGCGGATCGTGCAGCTGGGGGTCGAGGAACTGTCGAGGATGGCTGCCGAACGCAGACGGTCGCCCACGATCGTGAACAAGGCGTTGTCGGTCGATCCGGCCCCCGGCACCAGCGTGTAGGTGAACAGGCCGCTCGTGCCGGTGCTGGCTGCGGAGAGGACTCCGATCTCACTGCCACCGGGGGACTGTTCCTTGATGCTTGATCCCGACAGCAGGAGATCGGTCGGAGGGGCGATCGATCTCGCCACGATGCCGCCGAATGGGGTCGACCAACCGGCGCTTCCGGCGACATACAGGATCGTGGCTGTGTCATTGCGAAACACGTCCACTCCCAGCGTCGGCGCAGGGCCGAGGCAGATGACGTTTTTCAGTCCCGTGCAATTCATGAAGGCTCCATCATCGAGGCTGGTCACGGTGGCCGGCAGAACGATCGATTCCAGGCTGCTGCAGCCCAGGAAGGCCGCCGCTTCGATGCTCGAGACCCCCGCGGGCAGCGAGATGGAGATCAGGCTGCTGCAGTTGTAGAAGGTCTGGGGGTTGATGCTCGTCACGCCGGCCGGAAGAGCGACTGAGCGTAGGCTGCTGCAGGCCTGAAAGGCTGCCGGTCCAAGTCTGGTGAGCCCCGCCGGCAGGGCGATCTGCGTCAGGCTGCTACAGCCATAGAAGGCGGCCAGACCGATGCTGGTAACGCTCGAGGGGATCGAGATCGCGGTGATGTGCGAGCAGGTGCTGAAGGCATAGTTGCCAATGCTTGTCACCGGCAGGCCGGCGATCGTGGCGGGGATTGTCACCCGGGAGTCAGTGCCGGTGCAGCCGGTGATCTGGATCTGGCCATGGCCCGCCAGCCACTGAAACCCTCCTGACGCTCCCGAGATGGCGTCAATCCGTTCTGCTGTCAGCCCGCCAAAAGTGGTCGTGGCGTTCCAGCCACTCGCTCCGGTGAGGTAGAGGACACGCGCGTTCACTCCGGCAAATGTGTCTGCGCTGACGCTCGGTGCGTCGCCAAGGAAGAAGATGATTGACAGCCCTGTGCAGTCAGCGAAAGCGGAGTTCTCGAGGCGGGAGAGACTCGTTGGCAGGGCGATGCTTGTCAGGCCGCTGCAGCCCTTGAACGCACCTGCTGCGATGTAGGTGAGAGTCGTGGGGAACGTGATGCTCGCGAGCGCTGTGCAGCCCGCAAACGCGCTCGCTCCGATGCTGCTGAGGCCGGTGGGAAGGGTGATGCCGGTCAGGCTGGTGCGGCCCTGAAACGCCGTCGCTGCAATGGCGGTGACCTGTTGGCCGCCGATTGTGGCGGGCACGACTACGTCGCTCCCGACGCCGGCATAGCCGGTGATGGCACCGCCGACGAACATGAAGTCGCTCTCCGTCGCAGCTGAGGCGGTGAGCATGATGCGCTGCTCAAGCTGATCGCCGGCATGAAGACAGGGCTGGTCGTAGGCCCGTCTGCAGCCGGGAAACTCGGCGGCGAACGCGGTCTGGACGAGCCTGCCCCTCCGACGTTTGATCGCTGGGCGGCCGAGGAATGTGGAGAGGAGGGTCCAGAGGGAATATGAACTGAGCATGGGGAAAACGCCTGGGGATGTACGGACGAGAAGAAACGCACGAGCGATCCGTGCTGTCCGTGGCAAAGCCATCCCTGCGCCTATGACGCGCCAGCCTTCTGCGAACAATCTGCGGTTGGTGCACACCCCGTCGGCTGGTGAGCCAGGCTGTGTCTCCGCAGTCTGCCGATAGCAGGAGGTGTCCCCGCCACCGAAAAGGCTGGGCAACGATAGGCCCGCGGCCGGCTGGAGTGAAAAAAACGGGCCGGCGGAAGAAGTGCCCCGGAAAGGGGAATGAATGGACCGTTTGGACATTTGGCACCCCTCGTCGGTTGGCGGGGAGCCGCGGTGCTGCGGGCGGCCCCAGACTGGCAGATCGGTGGGCCGGCCCGGTAGACTCAGGAACTCAGGGACTCAGGCGGGTCGGCCTGGAGTGGCACCGTTTATGAGAAGATTGGCCGGGGAGAAGATCGGTGAGGCATCTCTGGCAAACGCTGACGTTGGCTCTTGTTTTCTGTCGCATTCTTGGCGCCGCTGACGACCTTCACGATTCCAACTGGCCGCGGCTGCGGGGGCCGCTCGCTGCGGGCCAAGGGGGAACCCAAAAATTTCCGGCAGCCTGGAGCGGCAGCGACTGGGTCTGGAGCGTCGATCTTCCCGGCACCGGCCACGGCTCCCCGACCATTTGGCAGGGACGCATCTACACCGCCTCTGCGCGGGCTGATGCCGATGCTGCCAGCAGCCTGCGCTTCGTGAGCTGCCACGCGCTGGCCGATGGAAAACTGCTCTGGCAGGCAGAGCTGCCCGGACCGCTCGAGCGCCATCACGCACAGAACAGCTCCGCCTCAGCCACGGTGGCGGTCGATGAGCTGGGCGTCTATTGGACATGGGCGACCGCCGAGGGCCTGCGTGTGGAGGCATTCGACCACGACGGTCGGCGGCTGTGGCATGCCGAGCCGGGTGCTTTTGTCACCGAGCACGGCTTTGGAGGATCGCCGGCTGTGTGGCGCGAACTGGTGATCGTGCCGATGGAGCAGGATGGGCCGAGCTGTGTGGTGGCCCTCGACCGCCGTACGGGTGAGGAGCGCTGGCGGCTCCCTCGCGATCTGGCCCGCACCAACTATTCGACGCCGCTGGTCATCGAGGGGGCGGAGCCGCTGGTGATTCTGGCCAGCATGGCCCACGGGATCTCCGGCATCGATCCGGCCACCGGAAAAGTCCGCTGGGAACGCCGCTGCCTCCCGAAGCGTTCGGTGTCGTGTCCGGTGGTGGTGGCGGGACTGGCGATCGCCACCTGCGGCGACGGCGGGGGAGACAATTCACTCGTGGCGGTGCGACTGCCGGCGGCTGGCTCGCCGGCCGGGAACGAACCGGAAATTGCTTACACTATCGACCGCAGCGCCGCCCCCTATGTGCCGACGCCGCTGGCCAGTGGCGGACGGCTCTATCTGTGGGGAGACCGCGGCGTCGTGACCTGCCTCGATGCGGCCAGCGGGGAGGTGCGTTGGAAGGGGCGGGTGGGGGGCAATTTTTCAGCCTCGCCGGTGGCGGTGGGGGGCACCGTGCTCAATGTTTCAGCCGACGGCGAAGTGGTGGTGCTGGCTGATGGCGACGCCCTGGAGGTGCTTGGCCGCACGCCGCTGGGGGAGGAATGCCGCGCCACGCCGGCGGTGGTCGAGGGGCGGATGATTTTTCGCACCGCCGGCCGGTTGCACGCGCTCGATTCGGCTCCGCCGCAAAAATAAACGCCGGCTCGCCGCGCGATTGTTTGCTGCAGTGATTGCACCACTCCGGTATCATGATTCCATCCCCATTCGTTCATTGTTTGGGGCGCCAGGCGGCGTGCCGGCCACGGGTGCATGAGCCGGTGGAGATCATATTTCTGCAGCAGGAGAGAGCGATGATCAGACGAATGAAGAGCGGAGCAGACCGGGGAAGAACCGAGCGGGCGGCCCTGGCCACATATGTTCTGCTTGCCGGAGCGCAGCTGTTAGGCGTGCTCCTGTTGCCGGCCGTACACGGGGCGGAGCCGGCTGCGGCGCCTCCCAAGGGGGCGGCGCCGGCAGCAGCGAAAGAGGCAGGAATCACCGCCGGAATCGAAGCGGCGTCGAACACATACAGTGATGCGTTCAATGACCATGATCTGATCGCTCTGGCAGATCAGTGGACCACTGACGCCGAACTGGTCGAGGGAGGCTCACGGCTGTCGGGCCGCGAGAGAATCATGGAATCGCTCGGCACCTGGCTCAACAGCCTGCCCGAGGCAAAACTCTCGATCAAGCTGACTGAAATCAGACCATTGGGGCCGACCGTGGCCCGCGTGAGTGGCACAATGCGGTTTTCCAAGCAGCGGGGCGCGCGGCCGGTGGAGACGCGATTTGAATCGTTGCGGGTGCTCGAAAATGGGAAGTGGCGGCTGGCCGAATCGTTTGTGGAGCCGAGCCAGGCCCATGCGCTCGACGACCTCGACTGGCTCATCGGCAGCTGGACCGCCAGCGACGCCACCTCCGGCCGGTCGTATGAAGCCCGGTATGAACGGGTCGCTGGTGGCCATGCGATTCTCGGCCGCACCACGATCCACACAGCTCCCCCGGCCAATCAATCGACCTCCTCTGGCAACTCCCTCAGACTGGAGGTTATCGAGGCGATCGATCTGATCCATCCCGACAAGGCAACCGGTGCCGTCCGCTCGTGGCTGTTTGATTCCACCGGCGCGCGGGCCGAGGGACTGTTTGAGACCGATGGTGTGGCTTTCAATCGTTCATTCACCGGATCAACTGCCGACGGTGCCTCGGCGAAGGTTTCGCGGTGGGTGCAGGTGCTGGTGCCAACAGGCGAGGAGACGATGACGCTTCAGTCGATCGATCGCACCCTTGACGGTCGCGCCCTGCCCGATGGCCAGCCGATCCATTTCAAGAAGTCAAAGTGATTCAAGAAGGCTGGCTGATTTCCGCTGCACAGGTGGCCAGTTCCTCTGCAGCGGGCACGCCAGCCTGAGGTGTTCTATCCCAAATGAATTGTTCCCCGTGGAGAAAGATGATGACCATCCGCTTTGAACGTGTTGTCAGGAACTCCTGCCTGCAGTTGCGGCAGCCCGCGTTCGCCCGGGCGAGTCGCGCCACGCGCATCGGCCGGGTCGCCCTGGCAGCGGTGTTGCTGCTGGCCGGTCCGATCGCCCCGCGCCACTGCTCTGCCCATGGGGGCGGTGGTGGTCATGGAGGGGGTGGTGGTGGCGGCGGTGGTGGTGGCCACTTTGGAGGCTATGGCGGCGGGGGTGGCGGCGGTGGCATGCGAGGCGGCGGTGGATTTGACGGCGGACGCGCAGGGGGATTTGATGGCGGCCGTGAAGGTGGATTCGATGGTGGTCGTGCCGGAGGATTCGATGGTGGCCGCGCCGGTGGCTTCGATGGCGGCCGCGGAATTGATGGGGGAGCAGGTGACCGGGGCGTGGGCGTGGGTGACCGAGGCGTGGGCGTGGGCGACCGAGGCGTGGGGGTGGGCGACCGAGGCGTGGGCGTGGGCGACCGAGGCGTGGGTGTGGGTGACCGAGGAATCGGTGTGGGTGACCGGGGGATTGGCGCCGGCCACTTTGCTGGCGAGGGAGCACTCACCCGCGGCGATATGGATCGGCTGGCGGGACGAGGTGTGATCGGGGGCGTTCATCCCTATTCTTTTGCCGCGCTCAACGGCCGTGGCGATCTCGTGCGCAACAATTTTTATCATGGCGGCTGGTATGGCGGCCGCGGCTGGTATGGCAATCATTTCCGCCCCTGGTGGCCGGGGGGTTGGTATGGCGGGTGGGGCCTGGGCGTGGGGATGCTCGCTGGCTTGACCTGGGGTGAGCTGTCGTCGTGGGGGGGCTATGGCTCTGCTCCAATGGCCTACAACTACGGCAGCACGATCTGCTACCAGGACGACGGCGTCTATGTGCAGGGGGAGCGAGTCGCGTCCACCGCGGAGTATGCCCAGCAGGCCGCGACGCTGGCGTCATCCGGCGGGCCTGACGTGAGCATTCCCAAGGAAGATCAGTGGCGCTCGCTGGGAGTTTTTGCGCTCGCCCGGGCCGAGGAGACCAATCCCAGCACGTTTATGAGCTTGGCGATCGACAAGGATGGCCTGATCCGCGGCACCTACTACGACGCCGTTTCCGACACCAACACCAACATCACTGGCAAGGTTGATAAAAAGACGCAGCGGGCGGCTTGGACGATCGGCGACAAGAAGACGCCGATCTATGAGACAGGCCTGCAGAATCTCACGCAGAAGCAGACGACGATCCTCGTCCATCGCGACGACGGCAAGGGGGGCAACGGGAAGGTGGAACAGATGCTGCTAGTGCGCGTGCAGGATGATGCGGCAGCGGGCGGCACGGGGAAAGCGGGCAGTGGGGATGATGCCAAGGCTGGAGCGACGTCAGGCACTCCAGCCTTTCCCGTCCCGGCTGCCGATCTGGAGAAGGCTCCTGCGAACTGAACCGTTTTTTGGCCAATTTTCTCTATTGTGGCGCCTCGGCTGCGGGACGGCAAAAGTTTCGTCGCATGCGCTCCTCAAGCGTTCGCCGACCCCTCCGCCTCTGTCATCCGATGTCTCCAGTCCTCGTTGAAGCTCGGCATTCGGGTAGAACCCCATCTGGAATTTCACCAATGGGTATGTGTTTGAAGCAGGCTGTGGTGGGAGTGATTGGCATGGTGCTCCTCCCCGGGGCTTTCTGCCGGGAGGCTTGTCGTGCAGAACAGGCGGTGGCGCCTGTCACAGCACCGGCCGCTGTGCCGATTCCGCCGGTGGTTGCGGCGCGGGCTCTGCCGCAGGTGGCTGCGGTGTTTCCCGTCGGCGGCAGCTGGAAGGATCTGACGCACCCCTTCGATGCCGGCACGATTTACTGGCCGACCGAAAAGGGATTTCTGTTTGAGGCAGGCACCAACGGCCCAACCGCCAAGGGCTATTACTACGCCGCCAATCGGTTCACTGCCGCCGAGCATGGCGGCACACATCTCGATGCCCCGCGCCATTTTTCTGCCACCGGCGACACCGCCGACGCGATCCCGCTGGAAAAGCTGGTCGGAGAGGGGGTGGTGATCGATGTGACGGCCCAGTGTGCCGCCGATCCGGCCTACGAAATCACTGCCGATGATCTGATCGCTTGGGAAACCACCCACCGGCGGCCGTTGGTCGATGTGATCGTGTTGCTGCGCACCGGCTGGGGTGAGCGATGGGGGAATCGGAAAGCCTATCTGGGAACTGAGGCCACCGGCACCGAGGGGGTGGCGCAGTTGCGTTTTCCGGGCCTCGCGCCGCTGGCCGCCCGCTGGCTGGCCGACCACCGCCGCGTGCGGGGGATCGGTATCGACACAGCCAGTATCGACCACGGGCCGTCAACCTATTTCGGATCGCATGTCGCGTTGTGTGGCCGGCAGATTCCGATCTTCGAGAATGTTGCCGATCTGGCGGAGCTGCCAGAGGAAGGGGCCTTTGTGGTGGCCCTGCCGATGAAGATCGCCGGCGGCAGCGGCGGCCCCTTGCGCATCGTGGCCTGGGTGCCTCCGGCCACGCAGCCGTGAGAAGGTTTTGATCGCGTGTTGACGCCATCTCCCCGGCAGAGCAAGCTGTCTGCCTGTGACCCCAGGGGCATTGGTCCCCCGTTCGACCCGCGCAGGCAGAATCCTCCCATGGCATCCACAGCAAAGCAGGTGACGGCCGCATTCAAGCTGGCCGAGGAACTCTACGCGGCCTACGGCGTGAGCGTGGAGAAGGCGCTGCGCCGCCTCACCGAGATCCCCATTTCGCTCCATTGCTGGCAGGGAGACGATGTCGGCGGCTTTGAACATGCGGGCAAGGAACTCGGCGGCGGACTGGCCGTGACGGGCAATTATCCGGGCAAGGCCCGCACGCCTGACGAACTGCGGGCCGATCTCGATATGGCCCTCTCCCTCATCCCCGGCAGCCACCGGCTCAATTTGCATGCCTTCTACGGCGAATTTGGCGGAAAGAAGGTTGATCGCGACGAGATTGAACCGGCCCACTTCAAGGCCTGGATCGAGTGGGCGAAGGAGCGGGGTGTGGGACTCGATTTCAATCCCACCTGCTTTGCCCACGTAAAGGCGGCCAGCGGTTTCACGCTCTCCCATGCCGACAAGGGGATCCGGAAGTTCTGGATCGAGCATTGCCGGCGATCTCGCGAAATCGGCGCCGCTTTTGGCAAGGCGCTCGGCAGCCCCTGCGTGACAAACGTCTGGGTGCCGGATGGCTTCAAAGACACGCCCGCCGACCGGCAGGCCCCCCGCGAGCGGCTGGCTGATTCGCTCGACGAGATATTTAAAAAACCGCTGCCATCCAAGCATAATCTTGATGCCGTGGAGCCGAAACTCTTCGGCATCGGGGCTGAGAGCTGCACGGTTGGATCGGCCGAATTTTATCTCGGCTACTGCATCACCAGAAAGAAATTGCTCTGCCTCGATTCGGGCCACTACCATCCCACTGAGTCGATCGCCGACAAGATCTCGAGTGTGCTGCTCTATCTGCCGGAGATCCTCCTCCATGTCAGTCGGGGCGTGCGTTGGGACAGCGATCATGTCGTTACGCTCGACGACGATCTGCGGAACATCGCCCGCGAGATCATTGCCTGCGGCGATCCGGGCCGGGTGCATATCGGCCTCGACTATTTCGATGCCAGTATCAACCGCGTCGCCGCCTGGACAATCGGCACCCGCAACATGCTGCGGGCACTGCTGATTGCGTTGCTGGAGCCGCCGGCAATCCGGGCAGCGGAGGTGGCGGGCGACACCACGGCGCGGCTGGCCCTGCAGGAAGAGGCAAAGGGGCTTCCCTACGGGGCGGTGTGGGACTTCTACTGCCACTCGCAGGAAACACCGGTGGGGGGAGCATGGCTTGCGGATATCCGCCGTTATGAAGACGCCGTCACCGGGAAACGCAGATGACAGTGGAAACGCTTGAAGACGACGCAGCGGGAGTGGTGGCAGGCTCCGAATATGAGCGGCAGCGGGTGCCGGAGGGAGCCCTCCGCGGGCCGTCATCGTTTTGGGGCATGTATGCGGGGGAACACACCGCCGGCACCGAATTCATGATCGGTCCGCTGTTTGTTGCCTGGGGAGCCAGTGCTGCCAGCCTGATCTTCGGGCTGTTGCTGGGCAACCTGCTGGCCGTGCTCACCTGGCGCTACCTGACTGCTGTAATCGCCTGTGACGAACGTCTCACGCTCTACTACAAGATGGAGCGGATCGCCGGCCGGAAATTGGTGGCGTTCTACAACCTCGCCAACGGTCTGCTGTTCTGCTTTCTGGCTGGCGCGATGATCACGGTCTCCGCCACGGCGGTGGGCCCCTTTTTCCCCCCCGGCACGATCGAGATGCCGACGTTTCAGTCGACGATGCCGACCGGTATCGCCTGGATTCTCGCCTGCATTGCCATCGGCACGGCGATGACACTCGTGGCGCTCAAGGGCTATGGCGTGGTGGCGCAGGTCGGCCACTATTCTGCTCCGTGGATGTTTCTCGTGTTCGTGGCCTGTGCGCTGGTGACGCTTGGCAAGCTCGGGACGACTGACGTCTGGGCGCTCCTCACGCCTCCGCCGGGAACCGAGCAGAAGATCAGCTTCCTGGGGATCGTTTTCTTCTCCTGGTTCTGCAATGCGGCGATGCATTTGGGCATGGCCGATCTGTCGGTGCTCCGGTTTGCCAAGAAGCCGAGTGCCGGATGGGCCTCCGCCTCGGGGATGTTTCTCGGCCATTACGTCGCCTGGATCTGCGCGGCGCTCTTGTTGGTCTATTGGGTGCGGGCGCATGGTGTCGATCCGACCAAGGGGGTCGATCCGGGCACGATGGTCAACGATTCCGTCGGCTGGGCCGGCCTGTTGTGCGTGATCATCGCCGGATGGACCACTGCCAATCCCACGATCTACCGAGCCGGGCTGGCCTTCCAAGGGATGATCCCCGGACTCTCGCGCACCGCTGCCACGCTGCTGGCCGGGGCGATTTGTATTGCTGCCGGGATCTTTCCGGCTTTTGCCATGAAACTGCTCGATTTCGTCGGCCTCTACGGCACGGTACTGGCCCCGATCGGGGCGATCATCATTGTCGACCACTTCTTCGCCGATTCCCTCGGCATCGCCCGCGATCCGGCCGCCCGCAGCGGGTCGGCTTTCAATCCGGTGGTGCTGATAGCGTGGCTGCTGCCGGTGGCGGTGGCGATGTACGGCTACTGGCAACACAACCTGTTTGCCTCCTATCTGCCGCTTCCCTGCGCCATCGCCTGCGGCCTGCTCTACGCACTGCTCTCCCGGGCCGGTGGCGGGCAGGCAGTGGCTCGTTCTTAGCTTTCCGTGGAAAAAGTCCTCCATCTCCTTTATCCACAGCCTGCCAAACATCTCAAAGTCGTAAACCACTGAGGCTTTCATGCACACTGCCGCCAAGATTCTCGGCCTGCTGGCACTCGCCGGCACGATCGTGCCACCGGCCCTGTTCATGGGGAGCGCTTTGGGCCTCGATGCGGTCAAGGCGATCATGTTCGTCTCGTCAATTGCGTGGTTTGTGGCGGCACCGTTTTGGATGAAGGTGGAATAGCTGACGACTTGTGATCGGATCTGGCAGAAGCCCGCTGTCCGCTGCCTGCCCTCGTAGGGGGGGGGCGAGCCCTGCGGTCGACTTCGTGAAAAAAAGGCCATGGATGGCTTTTTCCACAGCCAGTTGAGCGTTCTGTTCAGCCACGCATGCGGTTGAGAACGTTGCGGGTGATCTGCTGCAGTTGGGGGTGGGGGCCGCTTGTACCGGGCGGATGGACGTATCCCGGGGGAGCAGCGACGCCGTCGGCCCACCAGCAGGTGGCGGCATTGAATACGAAATTTCCCCGCGGGCCGGGGTAGACGGTGGCGGTATAGGTGTTTCGGCCTGCCCCTGGCGGGCCGGTGGCGATGATCTCGAGGCCCGGAATCGGCGCGGGATCGCCATGAAATTCCCAGCCGATCACACCGGGGATCTGTTCGTCTTGCCGCATCCCCGTGCCACAATAAATCCAGTGCCCGGGATTGGTGCAGATCCAGGGATAGGTACCGACAACATCGCCGGTCGAGTGGGCCCCCATCAGCTCATTTCCGTAGGGACGTTCGTGGGGCAGGGTGGAGATCGCGTTGAACTCCCGCGTGCCCTGCGGAGGCCCGAAGACGCCGACCCGTTCGAACGCCCGGCCACCCGCATCGAGCAGGATCTTGCCGAAGACGGCGTCGCCGGAGAAGAACCCGACATTCACCCCCGCCGCCACGGCGTTCTGCACATTGCGAAACATCTCGATCGTCCAGTATTCGTCATGCCCCACGCTGAGAAATCCGCGGGATCGCCGCAGCCGCTGTGGATCCCGGTGGGTGTCGAGATTGGAGATGTAGGAGACGTCATACCCCTGTGATTCCATCCAGTAGGCCAGCGGGAATTCCCAGAGAAACCAGTCGCCCGAACCGGCAGAGAGCGGTTGATCGAGGAGGTGGTAGAACTTGCCATAGGGGCGATCAAACCCCACCTGCACGCCGCCCCCCCAATACCAATCGGTTTGGCCGTCATCATAGAGCGAGCAGCGCCCGGGCCAGCGGTTGTAGGCCTGCCAGGTGAAGTCGCTGCACTGAAAGAGGAAGTCAGCGGGGCGGTCGTCGCGGACGATGAAGATGACATAGCTCTGCGGCCCGCCGCCGCTGCTGGCGAGCCTGCCGACATAGACGCCGCTGGGCCAGTCGGCAGGGATCTTGAGCTCGGTGGTCGCCCGCCATTCGCACTTCCGCAACCGCTTCTCTCCCAGTGGCGGATCGGGCTGCTCCAAGCCAGCGAATTCACCCAGATCGGCCATGAGCCGGCCGCCGTCGCCTCCATACCAGCCGGTGCGAAAGATCTGAAGCGTAAACCGCCTGGCCGGGCGGGTGCTCACGAAGATCGAGAGTGTCTCGCCCGCGGCGATGCTTCTGTGCGAGCACCAGCCTTCGATATTCCCGCTGCGCCTGCCCGCATCGACGGCGACGTTGGTGAGCATCCAGTCGCGGGTGCCGGGGCGGGCGTTTTCAGTGGCGATCAACTGGTTGCCAGCAGGGGCGGCTGTGATGCCGGGAGGGGGATCGGCTGCCGTGGCGGCGCTGCCGGTGGCGAGGGCGGCGGAGCCGGCGGCCGCGATCCGCGCGACGGCATGGCGTCGCGACAGCCGCTGATCATGTTCAGGCATGGGAGTTTTCCGTCGCTGGCTGCATCCACCCCTTGGCGACGGCCTTGCTGCGTCGCTCGATTCCGGGGCGTCCACATCACCTTACAGGATTCCTCGCCTGCGTTTCTGCCAATCGCTCCAGCGTTCGTTTTTTGGCTCTGGCCGGAATTGCACCGCTGGTTTTCGCTCAAGCGGAAATAGCCGATGCCATCGACTCCGGTGGCGAGATTCTCACGATGCGGGGCCTCAGCCCAGGTTATGCCGAGGCTCTGGCGGTGAAGGATGGATTGATTCTGGCGGTTGGGTGAAAAGCCGACGTCCTCAAGTTGGCTGGGGCCACGACGCGACGGGTCGATCTGGCCGGCCGCACGCTCCTGCCGGGGGCGTCTTTTCCCGCTCCCCCGATGGCAGAAGTCTGCTGGGACCAATGGAGGAAACGGCCCTCAATGCCGTCCGCAGCCCTGGATCCTCACCCTTGTTGAGTGTGGAGTGAATCGACGCACCCCTTCTGGTCGCGTCATCGGGCCCGACCAACGCATTCCCCCCTATGCCGCTCTGCGGGCGGTTACCGCGACGGCAGCCTGGCAGATCAAAGAAGAGAAGACGAAGGGCACGCTTGAGCCGGGTAAACTCGCTGATCTGGTGATTCTCGCCAAGAATCCGCTCACAGTATCTGCTGAAGCGATCGGCGAGATCGCCGTGCTTGAGACGATCAAGGAGGGGAAAACGGTCTATTTACGGGAAGAGAAATGAATCAGGCGTAAGGGCCTTTGCCAGACGGAAATCCGGGCAGTCCCTGCGGCGCGAAATTCAGCCATCTGCGGGAAACGGCGCTCAAGAGCCGGGGGAGGAGGCGGGTTTTTTTGGCTGTGTTACCAACCGTCTGCTGGGAAGCTATTCTCTGATAACGCTTGGCTGTGGGCATGAGGCGATTGTATTTTGCATGCTCGTCAGTGATGCGAAGGAGCATTGGCTCGAGCGTCGGCTCCGGCGCTGCCGCTGGATGAGGCCCCGGAACGCCGCCGAGTTGATCGAACACGTTCAGCTCAAGGAAATCGTGCTCGGGGCGATTGGCTTGCGTGGAAAAAGCTCCGGGGAGGTCATTTTCCCAGACTCTCAAGGGAGCCCTCAGGCACACGGAGACAGATCATGCAGAAGCGGATAGATGACCTGAACGAGATGACTCCCGTTGAGGACGCGGCGCGGCGAGTGCTTGCCCTGCGACTCGAAGTCGTGCGCGACCGGATCGCTGACGCGTTGTCGTCCGGCGAGGAACGTCTCCAGCACGTCCATGCACTGCGGGTCGCGAGCCGCCGCGCTGCCGCAGCGGTGGACTTGTTTGAATCGTATCTGCCGAAAAAGGTGTTCAAGGAGGTTCGGCATCAGTTGCGCGTGATCCGACGGGCTGCCGGAACAGCACGGGACTGGGACGTCGTGCTCGAGCAGTATTCCGCAGGGCTCAAGCATGCCGAACTGGTCGATCAGCCAGCCTACGACATGCTCATTGGCTACGCTCTGGCCCATCGGGTGCCTGCGCAGCTTCGGCTGCAGCAGGCTTGCCCCGAGTATCCTTTTGGTTTTGATCGCCTGATGGCCAGCACGCTGGCGGCGATCCGATCCAGAGGGCCCGGGCGGGAGACATTTGGAGGATATGCGCGACGATTACTTGCTCAGACGGTCGGGGAATTCGCTGCATTGTGTGATCGCGATGACGGCGAATGGGTGCATCTGCATCGGGTGCGGATTGCCGGCAAGCGTCTGCGCTACACGCTGGAAATCGTCCGCGAATGCGTTGCGGCATCCTTTGAGACAACCCTCGCCCCAGCCCTTGTGAGTCTTCAGGAGACGCTCGGCTTGGTGAACGATAATCGTAACGCCGCCCACCTGCTCCGTGAGATACTCGGCGGACTGGAGTATTGTCAAATCGCCACGGGCAACCGCTATCGCACCTTCGTCGAGCGGCAGTTGCAGGATTGCGAAATTCTGATGCGAAACGGACGCGAGGGATATATTCGTTGGCTGCAGCAGTGGAGATCGTTGGCTATCCAGCAGGCCCTGGCCGCTCTTCATCCCCACGCGATCCCGCGTTGATCGATGCCGCTCGATTGTGCGGCGTGAAACTCTCCGCCTTATGCCGATTCCTCCTGAACCCGCTGCCATGCACATCGCCCCAATCGATCCGCGTGCCCTCAGGCGCCACATCGTTCGCATGGCCTATGCGGGGCGGTCGGCTCACCTGGGCTGCGCTCTGTCGCTGGTGGAGATCTGTGCGGTGCTGTTTGGCGGCGTGATGCGGTATGACCGGTCCGATCCGCTGGCGTCCGAACGGGATCTTCTTCTGCTCTCCAAGGGGCATGGCGTGATGGCGCTCTATGCCTGCTTCCGGGAACTCGGGTGGATGGTGGATGAGGATGTGCGCAACTACCTCGCCAATGGCACCCGGCTGCGCGGGGTGAGCGAGGCAGATATTCCGGGCTGCGAGGTCTCTGGCGGGTCGCTGGGGCATGGTTTGCCGGTGGCGGTGGGCATGGCATTCGGGCTGCTACGTCAGCAGAGCGAGCGCCGGGTCTGGTGCATCGTCGGCGACGGAGAAATGAACGAGGGGTCGATGTGGGAGGCGATGCTCTTTGCATCGCACCAGCGGCTGGGCAATCTCACGGTGATCGTCGATGCCAACGGATTCCAGGCGATGGGGAACACCGAAGAGGTGCTCCGCCTTGAGCCGCTGGCGGCAAAGTTTGCCGCGTTTGGTTTTGCCACGGTGGAATGCGACGGCCACGATATTCCTGCCATCACCGCCGCACTCCATGGCGGGGGGGACGGGCAGGGCAGGCCACGCGCCATTATCGCCAGAACGGTGAAGGGGCATGGTATCTCGTTCATGGCCGCCGACAACCGTTGGCATTACACGCGCCTCACCGCCGAAACCCTCGCTGCGGCGCTGGAGGAACTCCGCTGATGCGTCATGCACTTTCGCCGTTGCTTCTCGAAGCTGCGGAGCAGGACGAACGGTTTCTCGTTCTTTCCGGCGACCACGGCTACGAGCTGTTCGATGGCCTGCGAACGCATTATCCCGAGCGGTTTGTGAATGTTGGCGTGGCGGAGCAGAGCCTGGTTGGCATCGCCGCTGGTCTCTGCCGAGTCGGGTTTCGTCCCTGTATCTATGGGCTGGCTGCGTTTGTGCCGATGCGGGTGCTCGAACAGGTCAAGATCGACCTGTGCCATGGGAGCCTTCCGGTGATCATGCTGGGAGATGGTGCAGGACTTGTCTATTCGGTGCTCGGCGCCTCCCATCAGTGCGGCGAGGATATCGCCTGCCTGCGGTCGCTTCCCAACATCGCCGTCTACTCCCCCTGCGATGCCCATGAATTCCGTGCCTGCTGGAATGAGGCTCGTCAGGCCAGCCATCCGTCCTACCTGCGCATTGGAAAAGCTTCCCCCGATGAGATGCATCCAGGGCCCCTGCGGGGCACCGGGCCAGTCGTTGTGTGTGAGGCGGCTGATGCCCGAGCGCGCGGAGTGGTTGTCGCCACCGGAGCGATGGTGCGAATGGGCGTGCAGTGTGCCCGCGAGCATGGAATCCGCTGCATTTCCGTGCCGCGGCTCAAGCCGGCGCCGGTCGAATTGCTTGAGCTGCTTTCGGGCGTGCAGCGAATTGCTGTGCTGGAGGAGCATGTCAGCTCTGGAGGGCTGTGGAGTCTTCTGCTGGAGATGCTCCAGTCGGCCGGTGTGACTGGCCACGTGAGCGTCGAGCCGATCGGCCTACGTGACGCTTTCACGCAGACGGCGGGGGACCACCAGCATGCTCTGAGCGAACATGGTCTTGACGACGGTCAGATTGCCGACCGTCTCACCCGCTGGCTGAACGCACGCCCCGCACGAATGCCGTAATCGTGTCGATGACGAAGTCGATATGGGCTTCCGACAGGCCAGGATAGACGCCCAGCCAGAACGTGTGCCGCATGATGTAGTCGGCGCCGGCAAGCTCGCCCGCCACCCGCTGCGGTTGCCCCTGATAGGCAGGCTGACGCAGGAGATTACCGCCGAACAGTTGCCGCGTGCCGATGCCCAGCGTGTCGAGATGTGTCACGAGATCACGTCGGGTGAACGTTGCCGTCGGCCGCACCGAGAGCGGAAACCCAAACCAGCTCGGCTGTGAGCCGGGAGTTGGTTCGGGCAGGACGAAAATGTCTTGGAGAGGCTCCAGTCCCCTGCGCAGCCGAGCAAAATTCCTGCGGCGGGCGGCGACAAAACGGTCGAGCTTGTCGAGCTGCGCCACGCCGACGGCGGCCTGCATGTCGGTGACCTTCAGATTGTAGCCGAGGTGGGAATAGATGTATTTGTGATCATAGCCATGGGGCAGGTCGCCGAGTTGCCAGTCGAACCGCTGGCCGCAGGTGTTGTCGTGGCCAGGTTCGCACCAGCAATCGCGGCCCCAGTCGCGAAAGCTCTTCACCAGTTTTTCGAGCCGTGGCGAGTCGGTAAACACGATGCCGCCCTCACCCATGGTGATATGGTGGGCGGGATAGAAGCTGCAGGTGGCCATGTCACCAAACTGCCCGACATGCTTCCCTTCATACTCGGCCCCGAGCGCATCGCAGCAATCCTCGACCAGCCAAAGGTCATGTTGGCGGCAAAAATCGGCCACTGCAGCGCAGTCGAACGGATTGCCAAGGGTGTGCGCAAGCATCACTCCCCGCGTGCGGTCGCTGAGGCCTGCTTCCAGTCGCTCCACATCGACATTGTAGGTGGCAAGCGTCTCTGGATGCTCCACATCGACAAACACCGGCACGAGGTTGTTCTGCAGAATCGGATTGACGGTCGTGGGAAAACCCGCAGCAACGGTGATCACTTCGTCTCCCCTGGTGAGTCTCTCGCCGAGGAGTTTGGGGGAAGTGAGAGCGGCGAGGGCCACCAGATTGGCGCTCGACCCTGAATTCACGAGGCTCGCACACCTCACGCCCACGCGGGCTGCGAACCGCCGCTCAAATGTGTCGGCAAAGCGTCCTGACGTGAGCCAGAAATCGAGTGCGCTATCAACCAAATGCTCGACCTCGCGGGCGTCGAATGTCCGTCCCGCCACGGGCACGGCCTGCCCGGGCTCGAAGGGGCGGTCAGGAAACTTCAACTGGCAATATTCCGTCACCAGACTGCGGATATCGGCACGGATGGTGTCGGCGTCGCGGCTGGCCGCAGCATCTCCGGGGGGCTGTGGATTCATGCGTTCGTCCCCATTGCATGGCGTCCAGGCGCAGCAGAAGCCGCCGCGTGGAGTCCGATATCGGAGGCGCAGAGAGCACGGGCAGAGTGCGGATCAGCCGCAAATCCTCGGTACCAAACCGCCGTGCGCGCGATCGCCTCGCGGGCCGTGAACTGCGGCCGCCAAGCCAGGCCGGCGGTTGCCTTGTTCACTGCCAGCCGGAGCAGAGGCGTCTCGATCGGGGCCCGTGGGTCGTGAAGATCTTTCCAGCTGCCCGCCCCCCACGCTGCGATAAACAGCTCCGTGAGCTGCTGCACCGTGATGTCAGCGTCGTCGGTCGGTCCGAAATTCCAGCCCGTGCACCACTGTGCGGCCGGCTTCTCGAGCATCCTTGCGGCGAGCGTGAGATAGCCCGCGAGCGGCTCGAGCACATGCTGCCAGGGGCGTATGGCTGCGGGATTCCGCAGGGGGACCGGTTCGCCTGCCGCCAGATGGCGCACGATGTCGGTGATGATCCGATCCTCAGCCCAGTCACCGCCGCCGATGACGTTGCCGGCCCTCACGGTGGCCAGTTGCACGCCATGCTTATCCAGGCGATCCGGCGGGAAGAAACTCCTGCGGTAGGCTGCAGAGACAAGTTCGGCGGCTCCCTTGCTTGCGCTGTAGGGATCATGCCCGCCGAGTGGATCAGATTCGGCATGCGGCTGGCCATCGGCATGTGGCTCGTAGCATTTGTCGCTGGTCGCCACAATCACGCCGCACGGCGTGCCACAGTGGCGGACGGCGTCGAGCAACGCTGCCGTGCCGACGACGTTGGTTGAAAACGTGTCGAGCGGCCTGCGGTGCGATACGCCCACCAGCGCCTGCGCTGCCAGATGGATCACGAGATCAGGCTCCGCCTGCCGCACTGCGGCAGCGAGTCGCTGGGCATCGCGGATATCAGCCTCATGGTCTATTTCCAGGAATTCACGCAGCCGGGCTGCTGCAAAGAGCGACGGGCTGGTCGGCGGTTCGAGCGCATAGCCCGTCACATGGCAACCCAGTCCCTTGAGCAGAAGGAGCAGCCATGAGCCCTTGAAGCCGGTATGGCCGGTGACGAAAACGCGTTTGCCTTGCAGACCCTGCAATCCATGCAGACTTTGTGAAAGACTCATTCCCACACCTTCCAGGGCGCTCGGCCGTCTCTCCAGAGGTCCTTCACCTGCAGGTAGTCGCGGTAGGTGTCGACGGCGTAGAAAAAGCCATCGTGCCGATAGGCCATCAACTGGCCCTCGGCCGCGAGCCGTTCCAGCGGTTCTTTTTCGAGAAACTGTGCATCGCCGCCGGTGAGGTAGTCGAAGACACGGCGGTGAAAAACAAAATATCCCGCGCTGGCCCAGCTCTTCCCCGGCGGTTTCTCAGAGAAACTGGTGACCCGTGAGCGATCGTCGAGCGTGGTGATGCCAAACCGCGATACCGGCTGCACTGTCGTGACGGTCGCCAGTTTGCCGTGTGCATGATGAAAGGCGAGGAGGCGGCCGATGTCGATGTCGGCCAGCCCGTCGCCGTAGGTGACCAGGAATGTGTCACCCGTGATGTAGGGCGCGATGCGTTTCACTCGCCCGCCGGTGGCGGTATCCTCGCCGGTATCGGCGAGCGTCACCTCGAAGTCGAAGGGTTCCGTCGCGCCGTGATAGGAGATCTGCCGTGTGTCTCCTACGGTGACGGTGCAATCGCTCGTCATCGCCTGGTAGTTGAGGAAGTAGTTCCTGATCATGCTTCCCTTGTAGCCCAAGCAGAGCACGAAACGACTCAGGCCATGGTGGGCATAAAGCCGCATGATGTGCCAGAGAAGCGGTCGGCTGCCGACCTCAACCATCGGCTTTGGTCGATATTCCGTCTCCTCACGCATCCGCGTCCCCTGGCCACCGCAGAGAATGACGACTTCCATGAAAATCCTGCAGGGGGGGCCAGGGTTGGGAGACAAACACCTGAATCGTATCACGAGTTTTTTCTGAAGCGGTGAATTTCCGGGGATGTTGCGGGGG
>CAISJI010000223.1 GCA_903885565.1 uncultured Planctomycetaceae bacterium | reverse complement strand
GCCAGCTACGTGCGGACGACGCTGCGCATCAGCCACATGCCCCACAGCGTTACCAGCACGTTGCCGGTCCACACCGCCACCGGCGGCACCGCCCCCGATTTGGCCTGCGACACCCCAAACATAAACAGCGGATAGTAAATCAGCAGAATCGGCAGGAAGCAGAGGAAGAAGCTGGTGAGGAAATCGGCATTCCGCATCTTGATCGACATCGGAGCTCCCACCAGCACAAAACAGAGGCAACTAAAACCGTTGGCCCACCGCCGCCAAGGCTCCATGATGATCCGGCGGAGCCGACCTGTTTCGTTCTTCACGGCATAGAGCTCACCTTCCACCATTGCCGGCACCGTCTGCTCCATCCGTCCTGAGAGAATCGCCATCGCCGTTTTGGCGGCCGCGACCTGCTCATGCTGGCTGATCCGGGCGATCTGTTCGGCCCGCGCCTTGGGGAAGTCGGCCATCGCGATCTCAGACGGACTGGTGGAGGCCGTTCCCCGCCGGCTCACGGCATCAAGCGGCACCACGCGTTCGATCGTGTCGGGGAAGACTGCCTTCACGTCGCCAACATGGAGCGTGCCGTTGCGGCAGATGATCGTGAGTGTGCCGGCGACCGCGTCGGCTCGCAGTTCCGCCTCGGCGGCCGAGACCGTTACCTGGGCCGCCGAGCCGCCCGGCTGGAACGAGAGCGTCGGGCGGATGAGCTTGCGTCCCTCCACGTTTTTTACATTGATGGCGATCTGCGAGGCACTGTACGACCGCTGCTGTTTGAGCCGGCCATAGATAATCTCCTCGACGCTTGAAACGATCACCCGGCGCACCCCATCGCGTCCCCACGACACCGCCACGTCGTTGAGCCAGACCGATATAAAGCTCACCACCACCGCGAGGCCGATCGCCGGCCAGATGGTGGCCATCGGCGTGATGCCCGCCGCCTTGAGAGCGGTGATTTCGTTGGAGGCCGACATTCTTCCAAACACACTCGCCACCGCGAACAGCATCGTTCCCGGCACGGCAAACCGCATCGCCTCAGGGAGCACATAGGGCACAAGCGCGGCGATCTGCAGGAAGCCGAGCCCCTGCTGCTGCGCTTCCTTCACAAGCCCCACGACAAGCATGAACAGCGTCAGCGCGGCGAGCGCGACGAGAAAAACCTGCAGCAGTTCCTGCAGCACATAGCGCGAGATGATGTTCATCGGCGGGGCCTTGCTCTCACGCAGTGGAAGGGGGAGGGGAGGGGGCGTCAGGCGGCGCGACGCGGACTGTTTCTCCCGAACGCGCCGCCTCCACAGTGCGGGAGTAGATGGCGATCGCCTCGCAACAGGCCTGCAGAGCGGCGGGGAAGGCGCCGGCTGCGGCGTGCCGCCGGGCCCGCGCGAGGATCGCCAGCGTGCGGTCGCAGTCGGGCGGGGCGAGGCCATCGGCGGCCGATTCGATGCTGGCAATCACCCCTTCCAGCAGGCCTGCCCGCGGCGTGCAGTCGTAGGTGCGGTAGGGGCCACGGCCAAACCGCTCCCCCGGAGCAAGCAACCGCTCCTGCCTGCCCCACGGAAGAAAGGCATTCAGCGAGGCGATCAGTGCCAGCCCCACCGCCAGGAGTACCAGGCCCGCACAGGCCACGCTCATAAGCGTTTGCATTCCTGCGGAGGCCGAGCGGGTCAGTTCGCTCGAGGGGCTCAGCAGCAGGGCCGCAAACAGACTCACCGCAGCGGCCACCAGCCAGTGCCACGGCACCGCAGCCTGCCGGGCCGGATGCGAGGAAGTGATTTCGATGGCGTCGGCGCCTGCCGGCGGGGTCGCCTCCTGGCTGCCGGCGCGGGCCAGAATGACTGTGATGTTGTCGGGCCCCCCGCGCACCAGCGCCAGCCCCACCAGCGCCGCTGTCGCCTCCGCCGGCTCAAGACCAGCGGCGAACAGCCCGATCTCCTCGTCGGAAACCTGCCCCGAGAGGCCGTCGCTGCAGAGCAGGAAGAGATCCCCCTGTGCCACCGGAAAGGGGCCTTCCAGATCGACGTCGACCGCGGCATGCGGGCCCATCGAACGGGTGATGATATTTTTGGGAATGGCGCTTGCCGTGGGGCCACGGGGCAGCCCACCGGCGGCTTCCAGTTCCCAGACGAGGGAGTGGTCGCGGGTGAGTTGGTCGATCGAGTTGCCCCGCATGCGGTAGGCCCGGCTATCGCCCACATGGCCGATCACTGCTCCCTGCGGCACCAGCACGAGCGTTGTGCAGGTGGTGCCCATGCCGCGGAATTCAGGCATGCTCTCGCCGCGGGCATGAATCTCGGCGTTGATCTGCTCGATCGCCTTCCGCAGGGCCAGCGGCGGCGGCCGGTCAGGAGTCTTGGCATAGACCAGCGGCACCTGCTCGGCGGCGATCGCGCTGGCCAGTTCCCCCGCCGCATGGGCCCCCATGCCGTCGGCCACGAGAAACAGCCAGCCCCGGGAGCCGTAGTGCTCGGCGCTCACCGGCGGAACCACCGCCTTGGAATCCTGGTTGTTCGACCGGCGCCGGCCGATGTCGGAGCGATCGCTGAAGACGAGGCTGATACCGGTTCCCACGCGTTTCAAGGCCTCGAAGGAGATGCACTCGTCAAACGGTGCGGGGGCACGCCAGCGAGGGATTCTAGCTGGGCTGGGCAGTCTCTGCGAGACACAAATCGGGCAAAAATCAGCCGCGCAGGCTGCTCTGGCGGCGCACCGGCCGGATGGCTAACGTCCCCGGCATGGGTCAGTCGATGCCAAATTCTCTGTGGGCCAGACTGTGGGCCAGACGCAGCGCCATGCGGGTGGCGACGGGAGCGGCCTGCGCCGCGGGCCTTCTGATCCTGGTCGCGAGCAGCGGATGCGTGCAGCGGCGGATGACGATCCGCAGCAATCCTCCCGGGGCACTGGTCTACGTCGACGACTACCAGATCGGCACCACGCCGGTTTCCACCGATTTCATCTACTACGGTACCCGCAAGATCAGGCTGGTGAAGGATGGCTTCGAAACGCTGACCGTGCGGCAGCCCTTCCCGGTTCCCTGGTATGAGGTGTTTCCGCTCGACTTTGTCTCGGAAAACCTCTGGCCGGCTGAAATTCGGGATGAGCGCGTGGTCGATCTGGCGATGGCGCCAGCCCTCTCCACGCCCCCTGAGGAGGTGGTGGCGCGGGCCCAGCAGGCCCGGCTGGCCGCCGGCAGCCTGCCGACTCCGCCCCCCCTGCCCAGAGCGGCCGTTCCAGCGCCGATACCCGCGCCCCCGCCGGGGCAATTGCTGCCCCCCCCTCCGCCGAGCCAGTCGCCGCTGCAGTTTCCGGCGCCTTCCCTGCAGGCTCCGCTGCAAAATGCACCGAGTCAGGGAATTCCGAATCTGGGCGGGCCACCCAGCATGCAATAATGCCGGCCATGGTCATTCCCCCATCATCGGCCCGCGCTGCTCTCGATCGCCTCAAGCTGGAGCGGCTGCACGCGCTGCTGCGAGCAATTCTCCCGGCCAACTCCCTCTATGCCGCCAAGCTGGCGCGGGTGAAGCGACCGCTGCCGGGGGCGCTTGAAGAACTGGCCGACTGGCCCTGCACCTTCAAAGACGAACTGGTCGCCGCCGCAGCCGCCACCGGCCGGCCCGCCAATCTGACATTTCCACTCGAGCACTACTGCCGCTTCCACCAAACCAGCGGCACGCATGGGCGCCCGCTGCCGATTTTCGACACCGCCGCAGACTGGCAATGGTGGATGGAATGCTGGCGGATGGTGTTGGAGCGGGGGAATGTCGGGCGGGGAGATCGCGTTTTGGTCGCCTCGTCATTCGGCCCCTACGTCGGGTTTTGGAGCGGTTTTGAAGGGGCGCTCGCCTGTGGGGCGATGGCGATTCCCACCGGTGGCATGCCGTCGCTGGCCCGGCTGGAATTGGCCCGCAGTGTGGGGGCCACCGTGCTGATTGCCACGCCGAGCTACGCGCTCCATCTGGCCGAGGTGGCCGCCGACCGCTCGCTCGATCCAGCCGCCCTGCCGATCCGGTTGGTGATTGTGGCGGGCGAGCCGGGAGGCTCCATGCCGGCGGTCAGGCAGCGGATCGGCGCAGCTTGGGGCGCGCAGGTGCTCGATCATGCCGGGGCCAGCGAGGTGGGGCCGTGGGGCGTAGGGGATCTGGATGGCTTTGGCGTGGATGTGATTGAGCCCTGGTTCCACCCCGAATTTCTCTCCCTGGAAACCGGGCAGCCGGCAGAGGAGGGGGAGATTGCCGAACTGGTCCTCACCACGCTCGCGCGGGTTGGCGCTCCGGTGATCCGCTACCGCACCGGCGATCTCGTCCGGCCCCGCTGGCCGTCCCCCGGCGAGTTGGCAGCCGGCGCCTGTCCCTGGGTGCGGCTGGAGGGGGGCGTTTTGGGCCGCACCGACGACATGCTCGTGGTGCGCGGCGTGAATATTTTCCCCCGGTCGATCGAGGAGATCGTGCGCAGCTTTCCCGAGGTGGTCGAATATCGGCTCAGCGTCTTCACCCACGAAAGTCTCGATAAAATCTCGCTGGAGATCGAAGACCGCCTCGCTGCCCCGCAGCGCGTCGCCCAGGAACTGCAGATGCGCCTCGGCCTGCGCGTCGATGTAAACACCGTGCCGATCGGCAGCCTGCCCCGCTTCGAGGGGAAGGGCCGGCGCATCGAAGACCACCGCACCCGCCGCGGTGGCGCTCCTTCTCCAGAGACTCACGCATGACACAGTCCATTCCCGCTTCTTCCGGCCAGCCGATCCCGCAGAGCATCCGCCGGTTGGGCGCTGGCTCGATCGAGATCGTGTGGTCGGATGGAGTGCCCTGCACCTACTCCCCGCGACTGCTACGGGATGCCTGTCCCTGCGCCACCTGCCGCGAAAAACGGGGGCAACCTGTCGCTCCGCCGCCGCTATTGCCAGTGCTGCAGCCGACCGACGTGGTCACGTTGGCAGTGACTGGCATGCAGCCGGTGGGGCAGTATGCCTACAGCATCGAATTTTCTGACGGCCACTCCAGCGGCATCTACACGCTGGAATATCTGCGCGAACTCGGGGGCTGAGCGGAGGCTGCCCGGAGGAGCCGCTCGCTGGGGGTAAAGAGGGATTGAAGGGGGGCTGCCGGCTGCGCGTGGCCACACGCTTTACTCTGGCGACTGGAGGCCATAGAGTGCATTTGGTTCTGCCCTTTCTCTCTCAGGATTTTCATCTATGGCTGCCTCTGATGTCACCAATGCCGTCGATCTGGCTGGCAAGTTGGCCGTGGCGGCCGTCGATTTCCACCGCTGCCGGATCTATGCAATCGATGCCGCGAGCCACTCAAGTCCGCAGCGGGTGACCGCTCCCGATCCCGGCCATCTCAACCACAACCTGCTCCACCACCACGGCAATCCCAGCGGGGCCTTTGAGGCCGACCACGCGGAGGCTGTCGCCTATTTCAAGGCCCTTGCCCACGCGCTTGCCCCGTGCCAAAAGCTGCTCCTGCTCGGCCATGGCAACGGCAAATCGAACGCCAGCCACGTCTTTGAAGGCTATCTGGAAAAACACCACCGCGATCTGGCTGCCAAGATCGTGGGGAATGTGCGAGCCGACATCGACGACATCACCGATCATCAGTTGCTGCGGCTCGGCGAGGCCTACTTCGGAATCCACGAGCCACTGCGCTCGGGCTCCGGTGCCCGCTCTACCTGAGCAGAGCGCCGCGGCGGCCAATCGTCTATTCGCCCAGCCCACACGAGACAGAAGCCATCACGGCGGCGATCCGGATGCAATCGTGGCAGGCGTCCTCGCTGAGGCCTAAGTGGATGAGGCTCGCTTCGTGGTTTTGGAGGCAGAGTTCGCAGCCGGCCAGTGCCGCGCAGCCGAGGCTCATCAGCTCAAACTCCTGCTTGCTGGTGGCCGGCTGGGCCATCCGGCTCATCCGCAGACGCGGCGTGCGAGCCCCATAGCTCTCCTTGGCGATCATGTGGCGGAAGCGGTAGTAGACGGTGTTCATCGCCATGAGTGCGGCCGCCGCGGTCGCATCGGAGATGAGCGGCTCGGCCGCCGTTGCCAGCCCGGCACGCATGTCGGCCTCGAGCGCCTGAGCCAGCGGCTGGCACTTGAGAAACAGAGCCGCGGCCAATCCTGTGCCGAAAGCCTGCGAGTCGGTCAGGTTTTCGCCAGCGAGCACGCTGGAGAGGTTGAGCCGGATGTCCTTCAGTTCGGGAGTTGCCAGGCGGGCGTCGCGCAGGGCGTCGAGCGCTGGGGTGGAGATGGCCATGGCGGGGTTCCTGCAAACAGTGAAAAAGAGGGGGGCCGGAATGAAGGGGCTTCCTTTACCGCCGCCATTGTAGGCGTTCGTTGCCCAATGGGCAGTCGGGATGCTACGCTGGGGGCGTTTGCCCGCACCCCGCCCCAAGCCCACCTCCAGCAGAGTGTTCATGCCCCGCCGCGACGACCTCCACACCATTCTGCTCATTGGCTCCGGCCCGATTGTCATCGGGCAGGCCTGTGAATTCGACTATTCCGGCACGCAGGCCTGCAAGGCCCTGCGGGAAGACGGCTATCGGGTCGTGCTGGTGAATTCCAATCCAGCCACGATCATGACCGATCCCGACACGGCCGATCGCACCTACATCGAGCCGCTCACCTGGCAGATGCTGGAAAAGGTGATCGAGGTGGAGAAGCCGGATGCCGTGCTGCCGACGCTCGGCGGCCAAACGGCGCTCAACCTGGCCCTGGAACTGGAGCGCCATGGCGTGCTCGCCAAGCACGGCGTGGAGATGATCGGCGCCAAGGCCGAGGCGATCCGCCGCGGGGAAGATCGCGAAGTTTTCAAGGAGACGATGCGGAAAATCGGCTTGGAAACCTGCCGCGGCACCATCGTGCGATCGCTGGCTCAGGCCCGGGAAGTGCTCGCCGATATCGGCTTGCCGGCGGTGATCCGCCCCAGTTTCACGCTCGGCGGGTCGGGTTCCGGGGTGGCCTACAACCGCGAAGAATTTGACCTGAAGGTGCAGCGCGGACTCGATCTTTCGCCGGTGGGCGAGGTGCTGGTGGAGGAGTCGATTCTGGGCTGGAAGGAATATGAGATGGAGGTGATGCGCGATGCCGACGACAACGCCGTCGTCATCTGCTCCATCGAAAACTTCGATCCCTGCGGTGTGCACACCGGCGACTCCATCACCGTCGCCCCCGCGATGACGCTCACCGATCGCCAGTATCAGCGGATGCGCGACGCCAGTTTCGCCGTGATCCGCGCCATTGGAGTGGAGACGGGCGGCTCCAATATTCAATTCGCCGTCGATCCCGCAAGCGGCCGGATGATCGTCATCGAGATGAATCCCCGCGTCAGCCGTTCCTCGGCGCTGGCCAGCAAGGCGACCGGATTTCCGATCGCCAAGATCGCCGCCAAGCTGGCGGTGGGCTGGCGTCTGCACGAACTCCAAAACGACATCACGAGGAAGACGAAGGCCTGCTTCGAACCCTCGATCGATTATGTGGTGGTGAAGGTGCCCCGGTTCGCCTTCGAAAAATTCCCCGAGGCCGACAGCCGACTGACCACTCAGATGAAGAGCGTCGGGGAAACGATGGCGATCGGCCGCACCTTCAAAGAAGCGCTGCAAAAGGCGCTGCGGGGGCTGGAGGTGGGCAGCTTTGGGCTCGGATGCGACGGCAAGGATCTGTGGGGAACGGCGGCCCAGCCGGCCTTCGACGACATCCGCGCCCGGATTTCGCGCCCTGATCCCGACCGCATCTGGTATCTGCGTTACGCCATGAAGGCCGGCATGACGGTGGAGGAGATCCACGAGGCCACCGCGATCGATCGCTGGTTTCTCGACCAGATGCTGCAGATCGTGGAGATGGAAGCCCTGCTGCAGGCGGTCGGTTCGCTGGCGAATATCGACAGCCCCCTCCTGCGGGCCGCCAAGCAGACGGGATTCTCCGACCGCCAGTTGGCGATCCTGCTGGGAACCTCGGAGATGGAGGTGCGCGAGGAGCGGAAGCGGCGGGGCATTCTCGCCACCTTCAAGGCGGTCGACACCTGCGCCGCCGAGTTTGAGGCCCAGACTCCCTACTACTATTCCACCTGGGAGGAAGAGGACGAAACCCGCCCCAAGCAGCCCGGCAAGAAGCGGGTCATGATCCTCGGCGGCGGTCCCAACCGGATCGGGCAGGGAATCGAATTCGACTACTGCTGCTGCCATGCCAGCTATGCGCTGCGGGAGATGGGGATCGAGAGTGTGATGGTCAACTCCAATCCGGAGACGGTCAGCACCGACTACGACACCAGCGACCTGCTGTTTTTCGAGCCGCTCACCTGCGAGGACGTGCTCAACATCGCCGACCGCATCCAGCCCGATGGCGTGATCGTGCAGCTGGGGGGGCAGACGCCGCTCAATCTGGCCAGGGCGTTGGCCGCCGCCGGGCTGCCGATCATCGGCACCTCCGTCGACACGATCGAGCAGGCGGAGGATCGGGAAAAGTTTCGTGATTTGCTGGAGCGGTTGGGGCTCAAGCAGCCCGCCAGCGGCATCGCCAGAACGCTGGAGCAGGCCCGCCGCGAGCTGCAGCGCATCGGCTACCCGTCGCTGGTGCGGCCGAGCTTTGTGCTCGGTGGCCGGGCGATGGAGATCTGCTACGACAACGTGCAGTTTGAACGCTACGTGGCAGAGGCCTTTGCTGTGGCGCAGGGGCAGCCGGTGCTGATCGACCGCTTCCTCGAGGATGCCATCGAAGTCGATGTCGACTGCATCTGCGACGGCCGCACTGTGATCATCGCCGGCGTGATGGAGCATATCGAGGAGGCGGGCGTCCATTCGGGCGATTCTGCCTGCTGCATCCCGCCCCACAGCCTGTCGCCGGAGATGGTGGCGGAGATCAAGGCGGCAGCCAGTGGGCTGGCGCGGAGCCTCGGCGTGATTGGGCTGATGAATGTGCAGTTCGCCGTGAAGCGGGAGGATGGCCGCCCCACGCTCTATGTGATCGAAGTCAATCCGCGGGCCAGCCGCACGCTGCCGTTTGTCGCCAAAGCCACGGGCCTGGCGGTGGCCAAGGTGGCGGTGAAGGTGATGGCGGGCGTGAGCCTGGCGGAGCAGGGGATCGATAGCGATCCGGTTCCCTCGCACGTCAGCGTGAAGGAGAGCGTTTTTCCGTTTGTGAAATTTGCCGGAGTCGACATCGCCCTCGGACCAGAGATGCGTTCCACCGGCGAGGTGATGGGGGTGAGCGACTGCTTCAGCATCGCCTTCGCCAAGAGCCAGATCGCCGCCGGCATCCTTCTGCCGGAAACGGGGCGCATTTTCTTGAGCGTGGCGAGCCAGCAGGCCAAGGAGATGATGGTCGAATACGCGCGGCGGTTGGTGCAGCTCGGCTTTGAGCTGATCGCCACTTCGGGCACCGCCCGGAGCCTCGCCGCCGCCGGGATTCCTGTCGAGGTGGTGAAGAAGCTGCAGGAGGGGCATCCCAACCTGATCGATCACCTGATCGACGGCCGGGTGCAGCTCATTTTCAATACGCCCCGGGGCAAGGGGGCCAGAACCGACGAAGGGCGCATCCGGGCTGCCAGCGTGCAGTATGGCGTGCCCTGCATCACCACGCTGCCGGCCGCCGAGGCCTGCATCCGCGCCATGGAGGCGATGCGCACCGAGCCGCTCTCAGTGCAGGCGATCCAGGACCGGTTTCCCGAATCTGCCGCTGCTCTTCGCTAGAAGCGTCTCTGCCCTCCGTGGCGCCTCGGCTGTGGGACGGCACTGGTTTCGTCACTTGAACACAGCGGCTCGTTGCTCCTCGAGCGTTCGCCGATCCCTCCGCCTCTGTCACCCTTTCCCCATCACCCTTCCTGATCGATGTTCGGGGAGGGGCTGCCCGTGCCCCAGGAGCC
Source organism: uncultured Planctomycetaceae bacterium (assembly GCA_903885565.1). Classification (GTDB taxonomy): domain Bacteria; phylum Planctomycetota; class Planctomycetia; order Pirellulales; family UBA1268; genus CAISJI01. The sequence goes on along the minus strand of CAISJI010000223.1, from coordinate 1,384 downwards.
GGCGTAGGCGGCCAGCGGAGCCAAGGAAGGCGAAGCGCAGCCGACTTTCGAGTGAGCGAAAGGCCCGGAGGGCCGCAGCGAACGTCCGGCGATGGGGCATGGGCAGTCCCGGACCTTGAGCGGGTACGACTCCCGTGGCGCCTCGGCTGTGGGACGGCACTGGTTTCGTCACTTGAACACAGCGGCTCGTTGCTCCTCGAGCGTTCGCCGATCCCTCCGCCTCTGTCACCCGTTTTGCGGTAGGGCTTCAGCCCGAGAGCACGTCGGGCAGCAGCCGCATCAGGGGTAGAAGCGTCGGCCGGCCGGCGCCGGCCCGGGCGTAGAGATCCGTCACGCCGCGGGTCAGCTGCACGCCGCGGCTGTTCCAGGCAAACCACGGGGGCGTCGGCCATGAGACGAGCGGCCCGCGCAGGATCGAGTTGTGCACCAGCGGCAGAAAGAGCGGATTGTGCACGAGTCCCAGGCCACTTTGCGGCTCCCGGAGCGTGCCGCCGGGAAAGCCTCCCCAGGGGATCGAGGTGAAGGCATAGGCCAGCGCCGCCCAGCAGTTCACCGCCACAACTCCATAGGCGAGATGGTCGAGCAGCATCTCCTGCCGCTGCCGCGTTGCCGCGTCGCTGGCAGCGGGGAGCGTGACGTTGGCCGCGAGGGAACCGGGGATCTGGCGCGTGAATTCGCTGGCGCGGGAGCAGAAGGCGTCGACGGAGTCAGCCTCAAGGGGGATTTCAGCGACGCAGGGCACAAACCATTCCCGCGCGATCCAGTGGGGATCCTGCCGGGGATCGAGTCCGGTGCGGAAGATGGTGGGGAGCGTGCCGTCGGGGGGAGCCTGCTGTCCGGTGAGCGTTTCCCACAGGGGTGTGGCCCCGGGATACCAGGCCCGCCGGGCCGGCTGCTGGGCCAGACGCCGTTGCACGCGGTCGAGAAACTCCTGCCGCTGGTCCCACGATCGGCAGGTGATGACGAGCTTGGTGGCGATGCAGTTAAACGAAGTGTTATTCACGATCGAGGCGGCCACCATGTCGGCCTGGGAATCGAGCTGGCGCCGGGTGTAGCGGCCCGGCACGACGATCCAAGGGGTGATGTTGCCCAGTTCGCAGGTGATCGGTTTGGCAAGCTGCGGCTGTGCGTCGGAGGGAAGGTGGTGGCGGGGGCCGCCCCACACCAGCGCGTCAAAGGCCCCCTCTCCGCCGGTGAGGTGGACGTGCGTGACGAGCGGCGCCGCCACGGCAGCCTGTGCCAGAGCGGTGCCGCCGGCCACAATTTCCAGCATTCCAGCCGCCAGCAGCGGCCCCAGCGCCTCGCGCAGCACCGGCTCCAATTCCGCATGGAGGGGATGGAGCTTGAGCAGGACGGCCCGGCCATATTCGAAAATCTGGCAGAT
>CAISJI010000222.1 GCA_903885565.1 uncultured Planctomycetaceae bacterium | reverse complement strand
GTTAGGCTTGCAATGCCAGTGAGGTCGCCAACTCCATTGCCGTCGACTGTGAGGGACATGAGCGGCGCCGATTGACTCAACAGCGCTGGCGTGAGCACGGCCTTCGGATCGAGCCCCAACGCCTCGCGGACGGCAGACGCCAGATCGGGGTCGTAAAACATGACTCCCGACACGCTGCCACCGGTCACTTGGACGTGGCTTTGGATCGTGCCCGACACGCTGAGAGTCCCCGCCGACACCTGCGTCGTGCCGGTGTACGCATTGTATGGTGCGCCGAGCGTGAGGGTTGCGGAGCCGGTCTTCGTAATGCCAGCGGTCCCACTGATGGGAGTGTTGAATTCTCCGGCGGCTTTGGCTGAGAACGTCGTGCCGCCAACAGGCGTGGTAAAATCACCTCCGGTCATCTTGAACCCGGCGCTGCCGAACTCAATGGCCGCGGCACTGACGGTGCCTGAGAGCGTCACGGTCGTAGCGGATGCTGTTGCGGGGCCGAAAAAAACCGCCTTGTCGCCAAGCGCGCTAGTCCAACTCACGTAACCGCCGGCTTTGTTATTCAAATCCTGATTGAACCAATTGGCTGCTCCCGCATCCGACCATATCGCCGCGATCCCCGCGCCGCCAAGGCCCGCGCCTGTGGTAAAATTGTTGTTTGCGGCGTTTTGATCGGGATCCCAGTAGAGTGTCGCCAGCATCTGCCGCGGCTCGAGCTGTTCAATTCCGGCCGGCCGGAGGCCGCAGGACTGCGCCGCCGCCAGCCCCTTCCGGGAACGCTGCTCGCGGACGCTGGTTGCCCGGCGGCGCCACAGGCCCGCAAACAACGACTCTCTCGATTTCCAAGACCGAAAGCTGGCCATTGTGCCCCCCCTTTGCTCAATGCGGCACGATGGCCGGACCCGGAAACGGAACGAAGAGCCTCTACCCGCGCCGCCGTCCAGGGAAATCAGCCAACCGTCGCACTCATGCCGACATTTCCAACACGAGACGACTCCGCTGCCGGCCATCAGCCAAGATGACCTGAAATTTCCGCCCCCCCCCTTCTAACTATCGGCTACCCTTCCTGCTTTTTCTCACCTTTTTTAACGAGTCTCTCAGGCATCGCGATTTCACCCTTGAATCGCTTGCTTTTCGGGCAGAAGCCCCGCAAGAATGAATCGCTTCCCATCGGGCCGGATAAAGCACCCGCGCCGGATGCGGCTGGGGTCGACCGAGGCAACGCTAGCCGGGCCCTCAATGGGGGCGTTTCGTGCGGTCGGCCGAGTGGGCTGACATTCATCCAGCGGGTCATGGACGACTTTTTCGCTGGACATCTAGCGTACCACCCGGTTGTCGGCATCGAGGAGGATGACGGCCGGGGCGTGTTGGTCTGCCGCTGATTCGTCGTACCAGCCGAACGACATGATCGTGAGCCGGTCGCCGATCTTTCCCAGATGGGCCGTGGCGCCGTTGAGTTGGATGCCGCGTTGGCCCGGTTCACCAAAGATCACATACGTTTCGAAGCGTTCTCCGTTGGCCATGTTGCCGACGAGGATCTTTTCGTAGCGCCGCAGCCCCACGCGGGCGGCCAATTCGGGATCGATCGACAGGCTCCCCTCGTAGTCGAGCGAGGCACCCGTCACGGCAGCCCGATGGATTTTGCTCTTGAGCAGACAGATCGTCATAAAAACACCTCCCGGGAGCGGTGGACGGCGGCGGCCCAAACCCTCATGCTGGCCGCAGGCGGGTGCGCCATGAACGACACATTTTACCCTCTCCGGTTCGGCAGCACGCTCTGAAAAATCGTATCTCCATGACCGACAGTCGCCACGAGCCGAACGCACACTCCAACAGTGAGCCGCGGCGGGAGGCCCGCAACACGCTCTGGCTGGAGGCCTATCAGATCGTGGTGCGCGTCGGCTGGATCTTCAAGACCGAGACGATCATCATGCCGGCGGTGCTCGATGCGGTGGTCGATTCCGGTTTGCTGCGCGGCATGTTGCCGGTGCTCAACCGAGCCGGGCAGAGCGTGCCGCCGCTGTTTGCCTCTGGCATGTTGGCCGAACTGCCAGTGAAGAAGTGGGCTCTGGTGGCGACGAGTCTCATGATGGCGGCCTGCTTCGCCCTTTTGGCAGTCACCTGGGGGCCGCTGGAGGCTTGGCGACCAGATCTGCTGGCGCTGTTGTTTCTGATTCTCTACGCCCTCTTCTCCGCTGTGAACGGGCTCAACCTGCTCGTGGTGGCGGCCTTGCAGGGAAAGCTCATCGCCCCGGGAAGACGCGGCCGGGCGATGGTGGTGAGCGTTTCGGTGGGGAGCGTGTTGGCAATTATGGCGGCGGTGTTTTGGTTGGGCCGCTGGCTGGAGGAGCCGGATGGCTTTCCCAAGATTTTTGGGGCCACGGCGGTGTTCTTCGCTCTGGCAGCGCTCGCCCCGATCTTTTTGGATGAATGGCCCGACCGACGGCCCGCCCGGGGGCCCGAGAAATTTCAGACCGGCACCGCTGAAAAGGCCCGGCCCGGTGGCGCCTGGTGGCAGGGTTGGCTGGCCTGGCGGCGGACGCTGGCCCAGGATCGGGCCTTGGTGCGGCTGTCGCTGGTGGCGGCCTGTTTTTCCGCCGTGCTGATGCTCTTTCCCCACTATCAGGCGTTTGCCCGCGATCGCCTCGGCAGCCACATCGGCAGCCTGCTCACCTGGGTGGTGGTTCAGAATGCCGCAACCGGCGCCGCCAGCCTCGTGGCCGGGCCGCTCTCCGATCGCCGGGGCACGCGGATTGTGCTGATCTGGCTGGTGGCCCTCTCGTCGGCGACGCCGCTTCTAGTCACGCTCCTTTCGCTTTTGCCCCATGGTGTGGCGGTGGAATGGTTCTGGATCGTCTATCTCCCGCTGGGGCTCAATCCGATATCGCTCAAGATCTTCACCAACTATGCCCTCGAACTGGCCCCCGAAGCGGCGCTCCATCCGCGGTATGTGAGCATTGTGGGGGCCGCCCTTGCCGCTCCCTTCGTGCTCTCGCCGCTGGTGGGGATGGCAGTCGATCAGTTTGGGTTTCGCCATGTTTTCGTGGCCGGAGCCGCCGCGATCGCCTCGGGAGCGGTGATCGCGGTGGGGTTGCCCGAGCCCCGCCACCGCCGGGGAATGCACCAGAATTTGCCGGTTGCTCCGCCTGCCGGGGGGCGTTTATGATTCGCAGAGTCTTGTTCTTGCTCTCTTTCTTTTTTCGCCCCCGTCTGGAGGACCGTTTCCGATGATCAAGTTTCCGTCCCGCATCGCCGTGATGGTGTCGATGGTCGCCCTGTTTGCCGGTTCGGCCCTGCTGGTCTCCGCCGCTCCGAAGGAGCCGAAGGATGCCAAGTGCCCGGTCTCGGGCAAGGGCTGCAATCCGGAGAAGAGCGTCGATTTTGCCGGCGGCAAGGTCTACTTTTGCTGCGGCAACTGCGAGACCGCCTTCAAGGGTGACTCCGCCAAGTTTTCTGCCAAGGCCCATCAGCAGATGGTGTCGACCGGACAGTTGACGCAGAAGGGCTGCCCGTTCAGCGGTGGAGCCGTCAAGCCCGAGACGAATCTCGACATCGGCGGTGCCGAGGTCGGTTTCTGCTGCAACAACTGCAAGGGGAAGGTTGAAAAGGCTTCGCCTGAGGAGCAGGTCACGCTCGTCTTCGGCGATATCGCCAAGGGCTTTGCCCCGGCGGCCAAGTAGGCTTTCGTTCGCCAAAAAACGCGTTCTGTGGGCCGATTGTGCCGATGTCCAGCGGCGGAATTGACCTAGTGAAACAGAGGCTTTCTTGAAATACTCCGCCCGGGAGCAGATCCCGTGCGGAGTATTTTTTTTGATGCGCGTGTTCCTCTCGGCCGGCGAACCTTCAGGCGACCATCATGCGGCGCTGCTTGTGCGCGCGCTGCGGGCCCATCCCGATTTTCGCGACCGGCCCGAGGAGTTGGAATGCGTCGGGCTCGGCGGGCCACAGATGGCTGCCGAAGGCTGTGGCCTGGTGGCCGATCTGACGGAACTGGCGGTGATGTGGATTGGGCGGACGATCGTCTCGATCCATCGGTTTGTCGAGATGACGCGGCGGGCCGAACGCAGCTTCATCGAGGCGAAGCCCGATGTCTGCGTGCTGGTCGATTTTCCCGGATTCCACTGGTGGCTGGCGTGGCGGGCGAAGCGGCATGGCATCCCGGTGGTGTTTTATTGCCCGCCGCAGATCTGGGCCTGGGCGAGCTGGCGGATCGGCAAGATGCGCAGGCTCATCGACCATGTGCTGTCGGCCCTGCCGTTCGAACACGACTGGTTCATGGAGCGTGGCATGTCGTCCACGCTCGTCGGCCACCCGTTCTTTGACGAGGCATGCAGCAGCACACCCGCCACCGAGGCGGTGGCACCCGGAGCCACGATTGCCGCCGCGGGGCGGGATATGGTGCTCCTGCTGCCCGGCTCGCGCACCCAGGAAATCGTCTCCAATCTTCCCACGCTCCTGGCCAGCGCCACCCGGGTGCGGGCGCGCATGCCGAAGGTGCGGTGTGTCGTCGGAGCGCTTCATGAGCGGCATGCAGAACGCATTCGCGACAGCGTGCGGGCCGCCGGGCTCGAGACAGCTGTGGAAGTGATCGCCGGCCGCACCCAGAGTCTCATCCAGCAGGCTCGCTGCGCCATCGCCGTGAGCGGCTCAGTGTCGCTGGAGCTGCTCCAGGCCCGCGTGCCGACGGTGATCGTCTATCGCATCGGCCCAGTGGCGTATGTCGTGCAGAGCTGGTGCCGCCACGCCCGGTTCATCACGCTGGTGAATCTGCTGGCTGTTCCCGAGCCGCTGGGGCCAGTGCAGGGAATCTGGGCCGCCCCGCGGGAGGTGGCTCCCGCCGATCCCCGGGCGATCTATCCGGAGTATCTCAGTGTGCAGGATCCATCGGCGCACGTGGCCGGCCACCTCCTGGAGTGGCTGGAAGATCCAGCGGCCCGGGAGCGAGTTGTGACGCAGCTTGAGAGACTTGCTGCTGCCGTGGCTGTGCCCGGTTCTGCCGCCAAGGCTGCCGCAGCGGTGCTGGCCTTGGCCGGGCCAGCGGGCAAACCGACTGCGGCGGGCAGGAATCGGGATCGGGGGGCGGGAAAGCGTGACCGCGGCGGAAATTCCCCGCAGCAGGCCCGTCAGGCGGCATAATGGTTTCGCCATGAACCTTGCCGAACCTCAACCGACTGCAGCCGATCTCAATTTTTCGCTGGGGGGCATCCCGGTGCGGGTGTCGCCGTGGTTTTGGGCTGCCTCGGCCCTGTTCGGCTGGGGCCTGTGCCAATCGCTCTCCGGCAACGACCAGCGGGAACTGCTTCGCTATCTGCTGGCCTGGATAGCCGTGGTGTTCGTTTCGATCCTCGTCCATGAGATGGGCCATGCCCTCGCCTACCGGGCCTGCGGGCAGTCGGCGCGGATCGTCCTCTACCACTTCGGCGGCTTGGCGATTCCCGAGCGCTGGGGCCGGCGGGGAGCGAGCAGGCCGCTGCAGCGGATGCTGATCGCCGCGGCCGGACCGCTGGCGCAGTTGGCGTTGGCCGTGGTGCTGATCGCGGTGTTCTGGGGGAGTGGGTATCGCATCCTCTTTCCGCTCCCCGAGGCGGGGGCTTGGCTGGGATTGGATGGGGGAAGAAAGCTCCCCTCGATGATGGCGACGGCGATTCTGTTTTTTCTTCTGGAAGTCAACATTCTCTGGCCGCTGCTCAATCTGGTTCCGGTGCCACCGCTCGATGGCGGGCAGATCGTGCGCGAGGGCTTGGCAGCGCTTGGCATCGGTGACGCCGAGCGACTGGCGGGGATGCTCGGCCTTGCGGCCGGCGCTGCGGTCGCGCTGTGGGCCTATTCGCGCGGGGAAACCTACTTAGCCATCATGTTCGTCATGCTGGCGGTGGGCTGTTTTCAGAAACTGCAGGAATCATCGCCGTGGCGGCGCTGGAATTGAACCCCAGCCCAGACGCTGCGGTGACGGTGGTGCTGGGGGCCAGCAATGTTTCCCGTGGCTTGCCCCGCTTGTTGACGGCAGTGCGGGCCCGGTCCCGCGCCCCTGCCAAAGTTCTCGTGGCTGCCGGACACGGACGCTCCTGGGGCGCCAATTCCCGAATCTGGATGCGGCGGCTGCCCTCGATCCTCAAGTGTGGCCTGTGGCAGGCGCTGGAGCGGGATCATGCCGCTGCTGGCCAGCCGGGCGGCCCACCCCTCCAGGCACTGGTGACCGATGTGGGCAACGACCTGCTCTACGGCTTCGCGGTCGATCAGGTGGCAGACTGGGTGCGGGAGTCATGCCAGCGACTCCACGGCCGTGGGGCGTCGCTGGTCATCACGAGACTCCCATTGGAGAGCATCGCCGGGGTGGGGCGGGGCCGATACCGGGCCCTGCGGACGATCTATGTGCCGGGATGTCCGCTCTCGCTCTCAGGCTTGAAGGAGGCCGCCTGTCGGTTGGACGACCGCCTGCAGGAGATTGCCCGTGACTTTCGCGCCACGCTCATCGAGCAGCCCGGCTGTTGGTATGGGATCGACGCCATGCATCTGAGGCGTCGCCATCTCGATGCGCTCTGGCATCTCACGTGCGATGCCTGGGGGCTGGAGGCGGGCGCGCGGGGAGCACCGGCGTCGCTTGCCGATTGGATGGCGATCGGCAGCCGGGGGGCTGAGGTGAGGATGCTCGCCGGCAGCCTGCGGTTCACGCCGCAGCCGGCGGTGCGGTGGGCTGAGGGGAGCACGGTGGCGCTCTATTAGAGCCCTCCGCCTCAACCACCCTTTTTTGGCCCAGGCGTTGCCGCGGCCATCTCTGCTGCAACTGAGCCTTGGTCGCCCCGACTGCCGAACAGGGAATGGTAGAGCGTGTTGAGGTGCCGGTTGGACCGCAACGCGTACAGGCAGCGCCCCGGCAGGCCCCGCACCACGTCGACGATCCGCTCGAGCCAGGAAACCCGCGCTTTTTGGAAGGTTTTGAACAGGCTGTAATGCGGCATCGAGGGGGCCAGCTGGATCCCGGCCCAGTGCACCAGCGGCACGATTCTCCTGTGCGACAGATGACCAAAATCCCACACGCGCCACCGTTGATCGGCATCTCTGTAGATTTTTCGGCAGTCTGCGGCCCAGCAGGTATGCACCAGTTCACCGGTCAGGTCGGCCAGATGGGCAGTGGAGGCCTGATTTGAGTCGCAGAGGTAGTTGAGGAAAAATTGGTCGGTGTTGCGCGGGTTCATCTGGCTGCGCACGGCGACCAGTTCGCGGCCGGCCCGCTCCATCTGCTCCATGGTGAAAAGCCCCCGCCGTGTCGCCCAGATATTGCTGATGAAGCCCTGGCCACGCCCCGCGCGGATGAATTCGCGGCGGATGGGACCTGGCTGGTAAACCTGCTCGATGGCGACGTCGTAATGCACGAGATCGACATCGTAGGTCTGCGGAGCGAGTGCAAAGAACCTGAGATCGGAGAGGACGACAATCCGCGTGTCGAGATAGAGAAACCGCTCAAATCCGCCCTCGAATGCCGCAAACCGGCGAAACCAGTGCCGTCCGGTGGCCGTGTGTCCCAGCTCAAGCGCCGCGCCGATCCGTTCCAATCGCTCAAACGTCTCCGGCAGTTCGAGCACCGTTCCCCCCGCCTTCTGCACGATGCGGCGGGTGCCAGCCGAATTGTCGTTGAACGGAATCAGGCACAGCGGCAGATCGGGATTGTGCTGGCGAAAGCTCCTGACAAACGACCGCACCCAAGGGAGCACGTGGTCGTTGGCCAGGAAATAGATGCCCAGTGGAGTGGTCTGTGCCATGAATGGATCGATGGATGTCGCGAAGTCTCGCCGGAAGCGCAATATACTTCCCGCAGGGCTCAGGTTCACTCCACTCCACTGAACAAGGGGGTTTGATGCTCCAGGCGATCGTCGTGATGGGGGTCAGCGGCTGCGGCAAGACGGCTGTGGGCCGCCTGCTGGCGGAGCGGCTCGGCTGGGAATTTCTCGATGCCGACGACTTCCATCCCCCGGAAAATGTAACGCGAATGCGGCGGGGTGAGCCCCTGACCGATGCGGAGCGGGCCCCCTGGCTCGATCGGCTCAGGCAGAAGCTCGACGCCGCGTGTGGTTCGCGGCCAGAGGGGGAAGCGTCCCATCCGGCTGTGGGCAGCTGTGCCAGGCAGGGAATTGTGCTCGCCTGCTCAGCGCTGGCCAGACGCTATCGACAGCGTCTGGGGCTGCCTGACGAGCGGATGAAACTGGTGCATCTGGATGGCCCGGCGGAGGTGATCCTCGCCCGCCTGAAGGAGCGCACTGGCCACTTCATGCCGGCGACGCTCTTTGAGAGCCAATGTGCGGCGCTTGAGCGGCCCGCGCATGATGAGCAGGCGATCGTCGTAGACATCAGCGGTTCCCCGGAGAAGATTGTCGCTGTCGTGCTCGAAGGGCTTGCGGGCTGAGCGGTCTCCAATCGCCTTTCGCTTCCGTGGCGCATCGGCTGCGGGACGGCAAAAGTCTCGTCGCTTGGGCCGCAGCGGCCCTGCGCTCCTCAAGCGTTCGCCGATCCCTCCGCCTCCATCACCCGTTCGAGCCAGAGCGGCGCTCCAGCGATCACCGATGCGCTTTCGCGCTGCACGCTGGCAGTCTTCACAATACCGGCAGCGAGGGGAGTGGCGGGCGGACCGCGTGGGCGGCGGCCAGATTTCCCACCAGACGCGTGCAGATGGCCTCCAGATATTCCCGGCAGGCCGGATCTGCGAAGTTGTCGGCGGTTGTGCCAGAGTCGCCATGCTCGCGGATCGGAATCTGCAGGGGCACCTCGCCGAGGAAGGGTATGTCGAGTTCGCTCGCCGTGCGCCGGGCGCCGCCGGTGCCGAAGATGTTGTAGCGCTTCTGGGTATCGGGGCAGACGAAGAAGCTCATGTTCTCCACCATGCCGAGCACCGGGATGTTGACCTTGCGGAACATGGCGATGGCCTTGGTGGCATCCAGCAGAGCGACGTCCTGGGGCGTGCAGACGACGACGGCACCAGAGAGCGGCAGCACCTGCGAAAGCGTCAGGGCGATGTCGCCGGTGCCGGGGGGCATGTCGATGATGAGATAGTCGAGCGGACCCCAGGCGGTATCACGCAGCATCTGCGAGATCGCGCCGTGCAGCATCGGACCCCGCCAGACAACGGCTTCTCCCGGAGGGACAAGAAATCCCATCGACATCACCGGCATCCGCTGGCTGCCAATCTCGGCAAGCGCCGGCATGATCTTGCCATTTTCGATCTGCGGCCGGCCGGAAAGGCCGAGCAGATGCGGCACGCTCGGGCCGTAGACGTCGGCATCGAGCAGGCCCACCCGGCTGCCGGCCCGCGCCAAGCCGATCGCAATCGAGGCGGCGATTGTGCTCTTTCCGACGCCTCCCTTGCCGGAGCCTACCGCGATCACGCTCTTCGCCTCGAGGCCGATCTGGCCGAGCTTTCCCGGTGGGCGGTCGTGGGGCGCAACTGTCACCGAAACTTTTGGCACCTGCGGGAAACGGGCCCGCAACAGTTCTTCGATCCGGCCTCTGGTCTGGTTCCAGAGCAGCGCCGAATGGGTCGTCAGCCCCACGCGCACGGCGAGGGAATCGGTGCCGATGTCGATTGCTTGCACCTGCCCCATCTCAGTCAGCGGACGACCCGTTTCTGGATCGGCAATCCCAGCCAGCACAGCGGTGATGGAGGACCGATCGATCGACTGACTCATGGGGAAACCACCTGTGGGGCTACAAGAGTGCCCGTGGGGGCAGAAATCACACGGCCCGCCCGTGACGAGGCGGCGAACAGACCACGCGGTTGGAAAGTCACCACAATGAGCAGAGCCATGCAGATGAGCATCGCCAACCCGGCGGCAATGCCACCGTCGGCCTGCACGCCACGCTTCGTTGAGCGGAAGTACATCGCGGCGATGATTCTCAGATAGTAGGCCGCGGCGATGGCGGCGTTGATGACCAGCAGAATGGCCAAGGCCAGAAAGGCCGCCCGGCGACTGCCCCAGGTGGCGCTCGAGTTCCAGTCGACCTCCAGCGCCGTGATGGCCAGAGAGAGCTTGCCCCAGAAGCCCGGCAGCGGTGGAATGCCGGCGAGGCTGAGAAGAAACAGCGCGATTGAGCAGGCCGCGACCGGGTTGGTGCCGGAGAGCCCGTTGAGATCGTCGACTGTGGAGATCTCTTCACGCGGGGGGCGGGATCCCGCCGTGGCCGACCATTCCGGCCAACGATGCCCAAGGTAGGTCAGCGCCGCAAACACCCCCGCCGTGGCCAGCACGTAGGTGGCCAGATAGAAGAGCGTGGCGCTTGAGCCCCCCAGCCCGCTGGTCCAGGAGGTGTCTGTTCCGGGAACAAGGCGGCCAGAGAGGGCGGAGTCGGCCGCCGCAGCAGTGGCCACTCCCACCAGCAGGTATCCCGCATGGGCGATCGACGAACAGGCCAGCAACCGGCGCAGGTTGGTCTGCAGCAGGGCCATCACATTGCCGACGGTCATCGTCAAGCCCGCCAGGATCGCCGCGAGTTGCCAAAAGAGCGTCATGTAGGCCGTCGCGGCGGGGCCAGCGACTGCAGCCTGCGCACCGGCCATCCCGAAGGCTCCTCCTGTGCCCAGGGCCAGCAGTCGCAGGAGAACGACAATCCCTGCCACCTTCGGCAGCGTGGAGAGGAGCGCGGCATTGCCGGGGCTTGTGCCCTCGTAGACATCGGGAGCGTAGAAGTGCATCGGCACTGCCGCCAGCCGGAAGGCGGCGCCACTCATGGCCATGCCGAGTGCCACAGGCAGCAGCACCGTCGCCATGCCGGCCAGCCGATCGTCGGGAGACCGCAGGCGGGCGCTGATCTCGGCCAGACTGGTCGAACCGCCAATGCCATACAGGCAGACCAAGGCATAGAGAAACAGTGCAGAGGCCACCAGCGACAGGAAAAAGTATTTGAGGCTCGCCTCCTGGCCACGGGCGTCGATCCGCTTCAGTGCCAGCAGGATGTAGGTGGGAATCGACACCAGTTCCAGACCCGCGAACAGGAGCACCAGATCGTTGGCCACTCCCACCAGCGACAGCCCGGCCAGCAGCAGCAGGAATGTGCCCGCCTCCTCGCAGGTACCCCAGCGGAGAGCCGTGCCAGAGCGGCTGGTGGCCGTGCGGAAAGTGTCACCCGATTGCACCAGCGCCAGGATGCCGCCGAGAACCAGCACCAGCCAACGCACGCCGAGCGAAAAGCCGTCGATCGACACCGGTCCGGAGGTGACCGTCCCGCCGTCGTCCGGCGTGCCACCGGAGAGGAACATGGCAATCGCGATGCCCGCCACGGCCACGGGCCAGCCGCTCTGCAGGTTGGCAAAGGCACCGGCCAGGAAAACGACCAGCGCCGCCACCACGAGGGCGATCTCAGGGGCGATCAGCAGAAAGGTTTCAAGGGACGTCGTCATGGGAGTGGAACAACTCTGGCGGTGAGGGTGTCGGTGGCGGGATTGCCCGGCAGCGGAACGGTAAGAGACTCCATCCTGGCGGCAAACGCATCAGCGCTGGGCCGGGCAGCGGCGCGAACGGCCCCTGCGGAGGGTTTCAGAAATGTGTCAGGCATCAGGCCGATCCACAGCACAAACACTGCCAGCGGTACAAGTGCGGCCGTTTCATACCAGTGGAGATCGAGATCGGCGGCCACCTGCGGAGCACCGTGGCCATGACTGGCGTGCCCATCATGCCCACCGGCATCGTGCGTCCCGCCAGCCCCGTGGGCCGCAGCAGAATGATCGTGGGCATGCCCTGCGCCCCGTGGTGGTTCCCGCGACCCGCCAAAGAAGACCCGCTCCACGGCCCACAGCATGTACCAGGCGCCGAGCACCACGCCCACCACTGCCGATACGGCCATCACCATATAGGCCGTCTGCCACACTGGAGCGACGCCCGACCAGGCCCGTTGGAATGATCCGGCCAGGATCATGAATTCGCCGACAAATCCGTTGAGCCCCGGCAGGCCGATGCTGGAGAAGGTGAAGAGCATGAAGAGCACCGTAAGCCACGGGGCCCGCGCGGCGATGCCGCCGAGGTTGGCGATCGATCGGGTGTGGAAACGCTCGTAGATCATCCCCACCAAGGCAAACAGCCCGGCGGCCGACAGGCCGTGGTTGATCAACTGCAGCGTCGCCCCCTCAACCGCCACCGGTTCCAGGGCGAACAACCCCATCACGCAATAGCCCATGTGGCTCACCGATGAATACGCAATGAGCCGCTTGAGATCGGTTTGGACCAGAGCCACCAGCGCTCCATAGAGAATGCCGACCACGCCCAGCCCAAAGATCCATGGCGCCGCGACAGCCGTGGCATCCGGCAGCATCGGGAGCGAAAACCGCAGAAATCCGTAGATGCCGATCTTCAGGAGCACGCCAGCCAAATCGACGCTGCCGCCGGTGGGGGCTTCGACGTGGGCCAGGGGCAGCCAGGTGTGGAAGGGAACGATTGGCACCTTGATGGCGAACCCGGCAAACAGCGCCAGAAACACCAGCATCTGCAGCCAGCCCCCTTCCGCATTCATCGGCAAAGGATGGGCCGCCATACCGGCGGTGAGGGCCGCGATATCGAACGTGACTTTCCCGGTGTGGGAGGCGTTCCAGAGGACGATCGTCAGCAGCCCCAGAAATGCCAGCACGCTGCCAGCGAGCGTGTAGAGGAAAAACTTCACGGCAGCCTTCCGCCGCTCATCGTGGCCCCAGATACCGATCAGGAAAAAGAGCGGCACGAGCGTGAATTCGAAGAACACATAGAACAGGATCACATCGCGTGCGGCAAAAACTCCCAGCATCGCCGCCTCGAGCAAGAGCAGCAGCACATAGAAGCCGACCGGCTTCTCCTGAATCGCCTCCCAACTCACCAGCACCGCCGTCAGCGAGAGGAGGGCTGAGAGGCCAAACAGCCAGAGCGACAGGCCGTCGAGCCCCAGCGACAACCGCACGTCGAACAGCCCGTCGACCAGCCAGGGGGCCTCGACCACCGCATAGGGCGCTCCAGCCGCGGCGGCGGTGCTCCCCAGATACCGCAGGATCAGCCAAGCGGCACTGACCAGCGTGAGCACGGCAGTCACCGTGGCACTTTGGCGCACCGCCTGCACTCCCCGCGAACCGAGCAGCCACAGCACCACTGCCCCGATCAGGGGCAAGGCGATGGTGAGGAGCAGGTGGGTGCCGGGGGAGAGGAGATTCATGGTCGTGGTGTTCCGTGTTTCGGGTGTGCCGGTGGGTGGGAGGAGGCGAGGGCGTCAGCCACGCAGTTGCCACGCCAGGGCGTAAACGATCGCCAGCACGCCCATCACTCCAGCCAAGGCATACCGCTGCAGCAGTCCCGACTGCATGTTTCGCACCAGCGATCCCAAAGCCACCGGAATCCTGGCGACTCCATCGACGAGCCCATCGATCACCGAACGGTCGAACAGCGCCGCCAGCAGCGCCAGCCCCTCGAGTGGCTTCACGATCAACGCCTGATAGATCTGGTCGAAATAGAACTTGTTGGCAAACAGCGGCTCCAGCGGGCCGAGATACCGCTCCATCTGCGGGAGATCGCTGCGTCGCCCAAGGTGGCCGATGGCGGCGACGGCAATGCCGATGGCTGCGGCCAGCGTGCCCTGAATCGCCAGATCCCAATGGAACTCCAGTGGCGTGGCGGTGTGGCGCACCGACTCAGCCCACAGGGATGGCGTGGCGGAGAGGAAGTGGGCCAGGGCATCGGTGCTGAACAGCAGCCAGCCGGCCAGGACCGAGGGCACCGCCAGAATGATCAGTGGCCAGGTCATCACCGGCGGAGATTCGTGAGCGTGATGGCCCGCCTCGGGCGGAACCCTGACGGGGCCGGTGAACGTCATGAAGACAGCCCGGAAGGTGTAGAAGGCGGTCAGGCCGGCAGTCACCAGCGACATCCAAAACAGCGTCTGCCAGACCGCCGGTGTGTTGAGCGAGTCCAAGCCGACAGCCGCTCCTGCGGGAGTTGCCGCATGGGCGTCGCTTGAGTAGGCGGCCAGATGCAGCGGAGAACGATCGGCACCGGCAGCCACCGGCAGATCGCCATGTTCTTGAGCGTGTGCGCTGGGATAAGCCTTGGCATGCAGCGTGGCAAGGATTTCATCCTTGCTAAAAAAACCGGCGAAGGGGGGCACCCCAGAGAGGGCCAGGGAACCGATCAGGAATGTGGCAGCCGTGATCGGCATCACCTTCCGCAGGCCACCGAACCGGCGCATGTCGATCACGCCACCCATGGCATGCATCACCGATCCGGCCCCGAGGAAGAGCAGCGCCTTGAAGAAGGCATGCGTCACAAGGTGGAAGATCGCCGCCGTGAAGCCGAGCATCGTGCCCGTTCCAAGGCTGGCGAACATGTAGCCGAGTTGGCTGATCGTGGAATAGGCGAGCACCCGCTTGAGGTCGTTTTGCACCGTGGCGATCAGAGCCGCCACGAGCGCCGTGGTGGCCCCCACGATCGACACCATCGCAAGTGCCCCGGGGCAGGCAACAAACAGGGGGGCGCAGCGGGTGATCAGATAGATGCCTGCAGTCACCATCGTGGCGGCGTGGATCAGGGCGCTGGCAGGGGTGGGACCCTCCATGGCGTCGGGCAGCCAGACATGCAGCGGCATCTGGGCGCTTTTGCCGCAGGCTGCCAACAGCAGCAGCAGGCAGATCGCCGTGCCGATGACGCCGCCGACAATCCCGCCCGGGTCGGCCAGCCGGGTCTGGCTCAGAATGCCCTCGATGGCTGAGTTGGGGGTGTCGTGAAAATTGAGCGTGCCGTAGGTCATCCACAACAAAAAGGTGGCGATTGCCAAGCCGAAGTCGCCCACGCGGTTGACGAGGAACGCCTTCTTGGCCGCCCGGGCCGCCTCCGGCTTGCTGTACCAGAATCCGATCAGGAGATAGCTGCAGGCTCCCACCGCCTCCCAGAACACATACACGAGCAAAAAGTTGCTGGCGGCCACGAGCATCGACATCGAAAAAACGAACATCGATACCAGGGCGAAGAACCGCGGGTAGCCGGGATCGTCGTGCAGGTAGCCAATGGAATAGATCGCCACGAGCAGGCCGACGCCGGTGATGATCACAAGCAGCGTCGCCGTGAGGGGATCGAGCCGCAGCGTCACAGGGATCGAAAAGCCCTGCTGAGCCCCGCTCGTCAGACCCTCTCCCGCGGGCGTGCCCTCCACGGAGGCCCATTGCCAGAGCGTGGTGATCATCTCCACCGGCCGCACCGGCTCGCTGTGCGCTCCACCGTGGCCCACTTCGGCGTAGGTGGTGAGGAGCAGGATCAGGGCCACCGCCGCCGCTCCGGCGATGCCGGCCACGGCGGGCAGATGGGCGCGGGGCCCCAGGCGCCGGCCAAGGAGCACGGTGCAGATGGCCCCCACCAGCGGGAGCAGGGGAACGAGGACCAGAAGCGTCGCGGGAAAGAGTGGCTGCATGGATGAGTCGAGTGTGGGGGGAGACGGCTGAGGCCGTAGAGCGGGCTACACATGTTCCCGTTGGAGTGATTCCTGGGGATCGCCCGGGGGGAGGACGCCTGCCGGGGAGAGCGTGGGCCAGGAAGGAGCGAGCGTGTCATCGGCCGGAAGCTTGCTATCCATCACGCGCGGCAGGGTTGCCTCACGAAGCGTCTGCCAGGCAGCGGCATCGAGTCGCCCCGTGCGTGCGAAGGCCTGCAAGACAAACACCAGCGCCACGGCCGCTTCGCAGGCCGCCACCGTGAGCACGAAGATCACCAGCACCTGCCCGCCCCAGTCGCCGTGGTAGCGGCTCCAGGCGACCAAGCTCACCGACACCCCCTGCAGCATCAATTCGGCGCAGAGGAACATCACGATCAGATTGCGGCGGGTGAGGATGCCGACCAGGCCCAGTGAAAAGAGCATGGCCCCCACCAAGAGCGCATTGTGCAGCATCGGCAGCGACATCATCGGCTGAATCTCCCCTCGGACGCAGCGGCGGCTTCACCACGCGAGACAACGGCGATGGCCCCCACCAGAGACGCCAGCAGCAGCACTCCGGCAACCTCCACGGCGAGCAGATGCCGGCCAAAGAGTTCAGCTCCCAGGCGGGCGACCTGATCGCTCTCCATCCGGTCTGCCTTGGCCACATCTGCGGCAGCGGGGGCGACAGGAGCGGCATCAGCCATTGCCGCCGCGCGGGAGGGGGTGTTGCAGCAGGCAGCCGGCTCGGCCGTGAGCCTGCCGATCGACAGCGTCAGCAATCCCAGCAGCACAGCCCCTGCCACGGCGGAGAGGAGCGGTTCGCTCGAGACGCGATCGTACGGGGCCATCCCTGAGGGCTGCGCGAGCATGAGCACAAACAGAAACATCACGAGGATCGCACCGGCGTAGACCACGATCGTGGCCACTCCGAGAAACTGGGCACCCAGCACCAGCAGCACGCCGGCCACCCCGGCCAGAGCCAGGGCAAACCAGATGGCCGAATAGACCGGCGATCGCGTGACAATCGTGGCGGCCCCCGCCACCACCGCCACGAGCGACACGATCAGAAAGACCGCTTCCTCGCCGATGCTGCCCAGCCGTTGGCCAGTGGCCACAAAGGCTGCCAGCGCCAGCAGGCCGAGCACTGTTCCCAGCCGCATCGAGGCAGGAGACTGTGTGCCACGCGGCAAAAGCAGCCAGAGACTGACTGCCGCAGAGGTGACCCCCGCGGCGAGGAGAGTGCCGGCGGAAGTGGGATCGGAACCAAACATTACGGGCGTCCTCCCAGGTCGGCAGGGGAGGCGTGGCCGGTATCCATCCCCTTCGACTTCATCGGTTCGGCATCCTTCGTGATGTCGTACACGCTGAGCAGCTTTTCCTTGTCGAAGATCATCTCCTCGCGGCTCTTGCCGGTGAGATCGAGCAGGCTCGTCAATTCGATGGCGTCGACCGGGCAGGCCTCTTCACACATGCCGCAGAAGATGCAGCGGAGTTCGTCGATCGAAAAACTCTCCGGATACTTCTCGCGATCGGGCCACGGGCTCTCGGTGGCCACGATGTCGATGCAATGGGCGGGACAGGCGGTGGCGCAGAGGAAGCAGGCCACGCACTTCACCCGCCCCTGATCATCCCGGTTGAGACGATGCACGCCCCGGTAGATCAGCGGATTGCCCACCGTGGGGCGGGTTTCCGGATAGCTGACGGTCACCTTCGGGCTGATCAGATGCCGGGCGGTGGTGGTGAGCCCCTGAATAAACAGCGGTAGATAGAGCCGCTCAGCCAGCCCCAGCGGCGTCTCTTCCAGCCATGTCACGCACGGATCGGTTGATTTCATCGTGTGCCTGCCAGTTCGGTTTCAGCCAGATCGTGTTCCCGGATGCCGCGTTCAATGTCGAGAGGATCGTGGGCGCGGATCGGTCGGTTGTCGGTGCCGGAAGGGGTGAGGATTCCAGCCAGAATCCAGCCGACAAAGAACACCACCCAGGGCACAGCAATGGCGAGCCAGCCAGCGGTTGTGGCGCCCAGCGCTTCAGTGAACTGCGGCCGAAATTCCTCCACGGCGGCGACCGTGACGAGATTCGCCAGTCCCAGCGGCAGCATCACCTTCCAGGCGAGGTTCATCAGCTGATCGAAGCGGAACCGCGGCCAGCTCCACCGCACCAGCATGAAAAACACGATCACCGCGAGGATCTTCGCGCTCAAGATCCCAAAGCGGAGCAGGGCCTCCAGCCAGGTGATCTGCTGACTCGAGCCGGTGATGCCCCAGAAGTGCCAGCCGCCGAGAAACATGATCACGATCAAAAACGCGGCGGTGATCATGTGGAGAAATTCCGACACGAGAAACAGCAGCAGGCGGATGCCGGAGTATTCGGTGTGATAGCCCCCCACCAGTTCCTGCTCGGCCTCGGGGAGATCGAAGGGAAGGCGGGCAGCCTCGGCGAAACTCGCCACAAAGAAAACGAGGAATCCCAGTGGCTGCGCCATGCAGTACCAGACTCCCGACTCAGCCTGGGCATTCATGATGGCGTCGAGCTTCAGACTGCCGGCGGCGAGCACCACTCCCAATAGCCCCAGCCCCAGCGGAATTTCATAGGCCACCAACTGGGCGCTGCTCCGCAGGCCTCCCAGGAATCCATACTTGTTGTTGCTCGCCCAGCCACCGAGCAACACGCCGTAAACGGCAATGCTGGACAGGGCAAACACCCACAGCACGCCAACGTCGAGCCCGGGGGCAACGAGAAAGGGCACCGGATCGGGGAGGCCGGGGATGTTCAGCGGCGGCAAAACGCTGCCGAAGGGGATCGCGGCAAAGATCGCCAGCGAGGCGGCGAGAATCACCAGCGGCGCCGCGTTGTAGAGGATCTTGTCGACGTGTTTCGGAGTGAAGTCTTCCTTGAGAATGATCTTCAGGCCGTCGGCCAACGGCTGGCCCAGGCCGAAGAGGCTGATCTTCGTGAAGGGAATGCCGACGCGGTTGGGGCCGCGCCGATCCTGTACCCAGGCGGCGATCCAGCGTTCCAGAAGGACGAGGTACGCCGCCGCGGTCATCAGGCCACCGACCAAAAGGCCGATTTTGACCAGGGCTGCCAGCGTCAGGGGGGAAGGAAGGAAGTCGCTCATGCTCATGCTCCCGCCAGTTGTTGCAGCCGCAGATCGACGCCCGTGGCGGGCATCTCACCAGCCAGTGCCGCCAGCGTCGCCGAGGATTCGGCAATCTGCTGCCGCACCGCGACGGGGTCGTAGAGCCCACGCCGTCCCAGCATGTTCCAGAACAGCCGGCCCTCTGGCCACACGCCAGCCGGGGCCCGAATTGCCTGCTCAAAGCTCTGCGCCCGGTGGCCGGCGTTGACCCAGGTGCCGGCCCGTTCGGCAAACCCGGCTGCCGGCAGTCGCCAGGTGGCCAGTTGTGCCAGCGGTGAATCGAACAGATCCTGCACGACAAGGCACTTGAGGTCGGCAAACGTCGCCGCGGTGGCTGCATCGATCCAGGGCTCGGGATGCCCTGCTGTGATCCAGGCGGCAGTTGTCCGACCGGCCCGCACATGCTCCAGCAGATCGTTCCAGGAGTGGAGCGGCTGGTCGAACAGGGAAACCACCGCCTCGACTCCGAGCCGGTTGGGGCATTTCTCAGCCCGGATCGTAAATCCGCCGGGGAACGATTCGTCGGCGCCGCGTGTCGGCACATGCCCGACAGCCAGAAATGCCTGCGGGTCGATCGAGCGGGCCACGGCACAGAGCATCCATGCCTCCTCCAGCGTCAGCATCGGAGACACAGCCACCGCCAGAGAGCCCGCCCCCTTGAGATCGTCGCGCAGCCGCGTCACGACATCGGGCCACTCGATGGTCTGCCGGGTCGATCCCGCCGCCGACCGATGCTCGGCCGCAAGCAGCCGGGAGGAATCGTGCAGATGGTGCCAGCCGTAACGGCCGTCGTCGCACATCCACCACTTATTGACGTGGGGATTCTCACGCGGCTTGAGGCGGTAGACAGAATCCTGATTGTGTTCGGTGGTTATTGAGCAGCCGGTGGCACAGCCGCCGCATACATTCGCCTCGCGCTTCAGAAACCAGACCCGCTGCTGGTAGAGGAAGTCCTTGTCGCCCAAGGCCCCCACCGGACAGAGGTCGACGACGTTACCGGAGAGTTTGTTGTCGAGGGGGAAACCGGGGAAGACATCGATCTCCTCTTTGGCTCCCCGATTGATCACCATCAGTTCGCTCGTTCCCGACACCTCCCGGGCAAACCGCACGCAGCGGGTGCACATGATGCAGCGATCAACGAAGAGCGTGACAGTCGGCCCCACATCGCGGCGGCGGCTGTGGAAAGCGTGGATATCGGCCCGGCGCTCGGCCTGCCCATGTTCGAAGTGGTAGTCCTGCAGCAGGCATTCCCCCGCTTTATCGCAGATCGGGCAGTCGATCGGATGATCGATCAGGAGGGCCTCCTCGACCCGAGCCCGGCTCTCCTTGACCAGCGCGCTTTCGGTGACGATCACGGTGCCATCCTTGGCGGGCGTCTGGCAGCCCGGAACCAGCTTGGGCATCATCGTCACTTTGCCGGTGGCCGGGTCGCGCGTGCCGGTTTCAATGAGGCACATCCGACAACTGGCCACCACGGAGAGCCCGGGATGCCAGCAATAGTGCGGAATCTCCACGCCAGCCCGGCGCGCCACCTCAATGCAGTTGAGGCGCTCGGTGGCTCCGATCTCGATATCTTTTCCGTCAACGGTGACGACTGCCATGGACTGGATCCCCATACAGGCTGAGTATTAGTGCGCGCCCACGATCTGGAGTGCGGGCACCGGATCGGTGACCATCCAGCCAGTGGGATTGGTGGTTTTGATGTAGTCTTCAAACTCACCGCGGAATTTCTTGATGGCGTTCTTGATCGGCCAGGCGGCGCCGTCGGCCAGACCGCAGATCGTGGAACCGGGCATCATTCCCATCGTGTTGCCGATTTCGGCAAGCAGTTCGAGATCCTTCAGCCGGCCCTTCCCCGCTTTGATGCGCTCAAGCATCCGCAGCGACCAGGCGGTTCCCTCCCGGCAAGGCGTGCATTGACCGCACGATTCGTGGGCGAAGAACCGGCAGGAGTTGTGGAGAAAATCGACGATGCTGACCGTTTCGTCGATCACGACGACCGCCGCTGTGCCCAAACCCAGACACCCGACCCGGCCGGGGCCGGCGAAGTCCAGTGGCGTGTCGAGCTCGGCCTCGGTCAGCAATCCCATGGAGATGCCTCCGGGAATGGCCGCCTTCGCCCGGCGTCCCTTCCACACTCCACCGCCATACTCATTGATCAATTGCCGCGCGGTGATGCCCAGTGGCGCCTCGTAGCAGCCAGGGCGCTCCACGTGACCCGAGAGGCAGTAGAGCTTGGGGCCGTAGCTGCCCGGATCGCGCGGATTGGCGGGATCTGCAGGCACGCCGATGGAGCGAAACCAGTCGATTCCCCGGCGGGCGATCTGGGCCACGCAGGCCATCGTCTCGATGTTGTTGACGACCGTCGGCTTGCGGAAGAGGCCCTCGACTGCGGGGAAGGGGGGCTTGATCCGGGGCCAGGCCCGCTTCCCCTCCAGGCTTTCAATGAGCCCCGTCTCCTCGCCGCAGATGTAGGCCGCAGCTCCCTTGTGCAGGTAGAGGTTGAGCGAGAAGGAGCTGCCCTTGATGGCGCTACCGAGATAGCCGGCGGCATAGGCCTCGTCGATCGCCCCCTGCAGCCGTTCCCAGCTCTGTGGATATTCGTAGCGCAGATAGAGATAGGCAGTCGTGGCCCGCGTGGCATACGCCGCCAGAATAATTCCCTCAATCACCTGATGGGGATCATCTTCCATCAGGATGCGGTTGTTAAACGTGCCCGGCTCGCTCTCGTCGGCATTGATGCAGAGGTAAATCGGCCCGGGGTGGTCTTTGGGCAGAAACGACCACTTAAGGCCCGTGGAAAACCCGGCGCCGCCCCGGCCGCGCAGGCCCGACGCTTTGACCATCTCCACGACGTCGACCGGCTGCTTTTCCCGGAGGATCTGCTCGAGGGGCGCGTAGCCACCGCGGGAGCGGTAGCTGGCCAGGGTGTGGCCGTTGGGAATGCCGACGGCTTCCAGCAGAACGGGAGTGAATGGTGGCATGGAATGTCTGCGGGTGGGGCGGAGAATTGGAGGAGATTGGGAAGGTGTAAGCAGGTGCCGCCTCAGGGGCGGACGAAGCGTTTCTGAGTGGCTCGCACAAAGGCAGCGGCCGATTCGGGCGTCAGGTTTTTATGCAGTTCCTTGCCGGCGAGCATGCAGGGGGCGAAGTCGCAGGCCCCCAGACATTCGGCCGGTTCGATGGTGAGCGTTCCGTCGGTGGTGGTGCCGCCTGGCTCGATTCCCGCCACGTGGCAGAGATGCTCAAGCACCTCCTCGCCGCCGCGCAGCGCGCACGAGATCGACCGGCAGACCCAGGCCCGCACTTCGCCGGCCGGCTTGTCCTGCGGGAAGAAGGCATAGAAAGAGAGGGTGTCCTGCACCTCAGCAGGCGCCAGGCCCAGCACCGCGGCGATCTCCACCACCGCCTGCAGGGGCACATGCCGCAGCGCATCGTTGACGATGTGCAACGCGGGGAGCGTGAGTGCCCGGCGGTCGGGATAGCGCGGGGCGAGCGCCTCGATCTCGGCGATCATGGCGTCGGTAAGGATGCGTTTCGGTGCGGTCATGATGGAGGTATGTTCGGCCATGCCGGGGAGTGGTCCTGCTACCGGTCGAGTTCTGCCGCGATGATATTCAGACTGCCGAGGACGGCGACAACATCGGAGAGCGTGTGACCCCGGATCAGTTGGGGAAAGAGGGCGAAGTGAAGCAATGCAGGGGGACGGCAGCGGGCCCGATAGGCCGACTCGCCACCGTCGCCGACGACATAGAAGCCGAGTTCGCCATTGGGGGCTTCTGTTGCCGCATACACTTCCTCGCAGGGAACCTCGAAGCCGCGGTTACCCATGGAGAGTTCGAAGTGGGAGATCGTGCCTTCGATCGTGGAATAGACCTGTTTCTTGGTCGGCAGCGCCGTCCGCTGATCGATCCCCACATTGACCGGTCCGCCGGGCAGGTTGTCGAGCGCCTGTCGCAGGATCTTCAGGCTCTCCCGCATCTCCTGCATCCGCACCAGATACCGGGCGTAGCAGTCGCCGGAGGAGGCACAGCAGATCTGGAAATCGAAATCCTCATAGGCGAGGTAGGGCTCGTCCTTACGGAGATCGCGCGTCACGCCGCTGGCCCGTGCCACCGGGCCGCTCGCACCGCCGTTGATCGCCTCTGCCTTGGAGAGCACGCCGACTCCCTTGGTGCGATCGACGAAAATGCGGTTGCGCGTGAGCAACCGCTCCATGTCATCGAGCGTTTTGGGAAAGGTGCGGAGAAAGGTGTTGATCTTCTCGATCACCAGCGGCGTGAAATCCTGTGAGACACCACCGACGCGGGTGTAGCTGTTGGTGAACCGGGCCCCGCAGAGCGTTTCGAAGATGTCGTAGATCACTTCGCGCTGGTAGAAGCCATACAGGAAGAAGGTGAAGGCTCCGGTGTCGAGCCCCACCGCTCCGTTGCACAGCAGATGATCGCTGATCCGTGCCAGTTCGGCGATGATCGTGCGGATGTACTTGCAGCGCGGCGTGAGTTCGATCCCCAGCAGTTTTTCCACCGCATGATGCCAGGCCACGTTGTTGGCCATCGGCGAGATGTAGTTCATCCGATCGCTCACCGTCACATACTGATTGAAGGTGAGGTGCTCGCCGATCTTCTCGAAGCCCGAATGCAGATAGCCCATCTCCGGCAGGGCATCGACCACCCGCTCTCCCTCGAGCTTGAGCACCAATCGCAGCGTGGTATGCGTGGCCGGATGCTGCGGGCCGAAGTTGAGCGTCCAGAGGTAATCCTCCGAGCGGGCCGCATCGGGGCGGGCGGCGTCGGATACCAGCGGCCGGGGGTCGGATGCGATCGCCATGGTGGCTCGGGGGTGCAGAGGGAAATGGAGGTTATTGAAGAGACGGTGGCGGCGTGGGGGGAGGGGAGGCGATCAGCCGTCTTCGCGGGTGAGGATCGGGAAATTGTGACGCTCGCCTCGGCCCTGCATCGGGTAGTCTTTCCGCAGGGGATGAGCGGTGAACTCCTCAGGCATCACCAGCCGGCGCAGGTCGGGATGGCCACTGAAACGGATGCCGAACAGATCCCACACCTCGCGTTCGAGCCAGTTGGCCGACGCCCAGAGGGGGACGACGCTCGCCACGGTCGGCTCGGGATCGTCGACAAAAACCCGCACTGTCAAACGCTGGTTGGTGCCGGTGGAGGCCAGCAGATAGACCATCCCGTAACGCTGCTTGGCGCCGCGGTATTCGAGGTAATCGACGCAGGTGACATCCACCAGCAGATCGAAGCCCCGGTCGCGGAGAAAGCCGAACACCTCCAGCGACATCTGCGCCGGCACCACCAGCCGTGTCTGGCCGCGGAACGTGGTCGTGTCCAAAGCACCGAACCGCTCCTGGAGCGGCTGGAGGATGTCGTCAAGTGGTGGGGCTGTTGCTGGCATGGGGAAAGTGTGGGGGTGAGGGGCAGGCCCGGATCAGTGCTGGTGGGCCGCTGCGGCGAGTTCCCGCTGCACAACGGGGTTGCGGGCCGCATCGAGCGTCAAGAGCTGGGCAGACTCCACCAGCGCCCGTTTCCGGAGCTGGCGCTCGGCGGTGTCAAACTCCCGACCGGAGATCGTGCCTTCGCGCTGGATCTTGTCCTGGAGATCGATGATGGCCTGGATGAGCTGCTCAGGCCGCGGCGGGCACCCCGGCACATACATGTCTACCGGGATGAACCGATCGATCCCCTGCACCACCGCATAGGTGTCGAACACGCCCCCGGTGCTG
Source organism: uncultured Planctomycetaceae bacterium (assembly GCA_903885565.1). Taxonomy (GTDB): domain Bacteria; phylum Planctomycetota; class Planctomycetia; order Pirellulales; family UBA1268; genus CAISJI01. The sequence goes on along the minus strand of CAISJI010000222.1, from coordinate 27,315 downwards.
GCACAGGCCCCCATGGAAATACACCACTTTGGCTCGTGCATCTGCAGCCAGATCCGCTGGAGCACCGGCAGCATCTTCATCGTCACGCGTCCCGCCACGATCATCAGATCGCACTGCCGCGGACTGAACCGGAACACTTCGGCACCGAAGCGGGCCAGATCGTGCTTGCTGGCACCGGTCGCCATCAGTTCAATGCCGCAGCAGGCCGTGGCAAACGGCATCGGCCAGAGGCTGTTTTTGCGGCACCAGCTGGCCAGTTCGTCGAGCCGGCTAACGACCACATTTTCAGGCAGTTCTAACGCCATCGGAACACACCTTTCCGCCAATCGTAGGCGAATCCGACCACCACAAGGGAGATGAACAGCAGCGCTCCGGCAAAGACCAGCCCGCGGCAGGAGACCAGCCCCTCGCTCACAGCCGCGTCGATCCCGGCCGGAGAGCGGCTCGCCACCGCCCAGGGATAGAGAAAGAGCAGTTCGACGTCGAACACGAGGAACGTGATGGCCACCAGATGAAACCGCACATCAAACCGGCGACGCGTGTCGTGCACCGGATCCATGCCGCTCTCGTAGGGCATTTCCTTGACGGCGCTGGCTCGATTCGGCCCGATCAGACCAGCCGCGAACACCAGCCCCACCGACACCGCCGCCGCAATGGCCACGAAGAGGAGGACTGGGAGGATGGCTTCCATGGATCGTTTCCAGTGAAAATCGGCCGCTGAAACCGACTTCGTGAAATTCGTCACGAAGTCGGTGACAAAAAAAAGTCGGAGAGAGAGGACCTCCCGCCGGCTCGCCGCCACAGTTATACAGTCCCGGTTGGCTATCGACGAGATGGGGTTTTTTCGGGCTTAAAAATTCCCCAGACTGAATCCCACGTAGGCCCCGAACGGGCCAACCCCGATCGACATCCCCCCTCCAGTGTCGGTGTCGGCGAAGGGCGGTTTGCCCCCGCCACTGCCCCCGCCACTCCGATAGGGGGAGTAGGACTGGGAGGAGTTCATCTGCGAGGTGGCCGCCGCGGAGGCCTGGGCAGTGAGTTGGCGGGATTGGTCGGCCTGCTGCACCAGCGCCTGCCGGCCCGCGTCGAAATCGGCCTGACGTCGCTGCAACGACAGCCGCTTCAGTTCGATCTTCTTCATTTCGGCGGCGAGTTCGCCCGCCGACATATTGATGACGTCCGGCACATCCTTGAGGGCCTGCTCCCGTTTGCGGTCCGACATGGCCGAGAGATACTGCCCCACCCAGGCCCGCACCTCCAGCGACTCCGGCGTGTCGATCACTTTGAACTTCGCCTCCAGGTCGTCGAGCATGTATTCCAAGTCGCTGGCCGACATCTTCGCCACCCGCTGGTTGAAATCGGATTTGATGCGGACGACCTCCTTGGGCGAATAGATCTGCTGGGTGGAGAGCCATTCCCCCAGTTCAAAGATGGCTCTCCGCCACCGCGAACTCCGCAGGATCGCGGCCTTGGCGGCAACGTCGTCTTGGGCATCGGCGGCAGCGGGCGCCTGTGGCGGAGCGGCAGGGGGCTCGGCGCCGATGCCCAAGCCGAGGCTTGAGCCAAGTGCCAACAGTCCCCCCAGCAGGCAGCAGAGGAGTGTCGCCGAGGGCCGACGGAGTTCCATGGTCATCGCGATGAGCTCCCGGTGGTGCGGACCATCGTCATGGTGATCGGGGGGGCGAGATCGGCGCCGGCGTGGGTCTGGAAGGATTGCCAGGTGCATTCGTCCTTGCCGTCAAAGGTGTAGACATTCATCGACGAGGTGAGTTGGCCGTCAGGATGCACCGTGGTGCTGCGGGCCACCCACGAGTCGTTCTCCTTGGTCCACACCGCCTCGCCGTGGCCCCCGTCGGCACTGAAGGCCCAGGAATGGATCTGCCTGGAAAGGGGGTCCCAGCCGATCCGCTGCGAAACGATACCGACCGGTTCGGTGGCGGGCGGTCCTTCCGGACGGGCTGTGGGGAAAATTTTCAGGTCTCTCACGAGGTAGGTGCGCTGGGGATTCCAGCGGACGGAAATCGCCGTGCGCGTGGTGGCGGGCAGGGGTTGTGTTCCCGCCACCCGTTCCGCCACGGCCGCCGGCTGGGCCTCGCCCGTGGCCACTCCGGGCGTCAGTTGAGCGGCTGTGGCGTGGTCGATAACGTCCCAGTCGCCCACCATCCAGTCGAGCGATTGGAGGAGTTCTGGCCCGCGGGGATCGTCAAGCTGCCATTCGCGCAGGCTGGCCAGACGCCACGCACCGTCGCGTTTCACCCACACCGCCGAGAACCGCCCCTGGCTCACCTGCCTTGAGCCCGGAGGAATCACTTCCACAGAGCCGTCCTCAAGGGCGACCCCGTCACCAACCAGGCGAACCTGCGTGGCCCCAAACCTGAATTCCGGCTGCGGCTCCCCCGCGGCAGGGAGCTTGGTCTGGGCGAGAGTTTCCCGGCCTTTGAACACGTTTCCCTGACCATCGACGATGTCGCCGTCAGCGGTCCACATCTCCGCCAAGGCCGGGCCATCGCCGCGTTTGAGGGCGGCGATGTAAGCTTGGGCCGCGGCGCGGATCGCCTGCTCCTCGGCCACCGCTGGCGATGGGCGGCCGGGGGCCGGGGCGGCGGTGGGTTGGGCGCAGGCGGCCGGGGCGCTCAACCAGCTCGCCGCGAGGCAGCCAACGACGCACAAGGAATGAGCCTTCTTGCCGCTGGGCGGAAGGTTCCACACACTGCGGGAGTGAAGCATCGGGGCAGTTTCCAAGGAAATGGACTCCGGAAGATTTTTCATCAGGAGAGCGATTCTTCGGCCCCCCGCCATCATCTGCCAGATTCCGTTGCGGCGTGGCAGGGCAGGCGCGTGCTGCAGATAGTTTACCCTCTTTCCCAGCGATTGTGAGACCATGGCAGATCCCGTTGCGACGTTGGCAGATCTGGTTCGTCGCCCGAGCGTCAATCCGATGGGGCGGGACCTCTCCGGACCGGAGTTTTTGGAGGGCCGCGTCACCGAATATCTCGTGCAACGCTTTGCCGCCGCCGGCATCCCCTGGGCCCGCCAGCCAGTGGCTCCCGGCCGCGACAACGTGCTGGCCCGTCTGGAGGCGACAGTGCCTGACGCGCCGGTGGTGCTGTGGGACGCCCATCAGGACACCGTGCCGGCCGAGGGGATGACGGTTGAGCCCTTTGTGCCACTGGTGCGTGACGGACGGCTCTATGGCCGGGGTTCGTGCGATGTCAAAGGGGGAATGGCGGCGATGCTCGTGGCCCTCGACCGGCTGCGGGCGGCGGGGCGTCCCCGGCCGGTGACGGTTGTGTTTTCGGCAACGGTCAACGAAGAATTCGGGTTTTCGGGTGTCAAGAGCGTGGCCCGGCTGTGGGGAACTGAGGCCGCCGGGTGGGCGGCAGCCGACCGGGCCGCTGGCGAACTGCTCGGGGGCCGTCCCTGTGCAGCCATTGTCGCCGAGCCGACCGAACTCGACATCGTTGCCACTCACAAAGGGGCTGTCCGCTGGCGGGTGCGGATCCATGGGCGGGCCTGCCACAGCGCCTTCCCGGAGCGGGGAGAAAACGCCATCTATCCGGCCGGCCGGGCGGTTTTGGCCATCGAGCAGTTGGCGGGCGAACTCCTCCTCCGCTCCCCCGGCCATCCCTGTGGCCCCCCCACGCTCAGTCTCGGCACAATCCATGGCGGCACAGGGGTCAATCTCGTGCCCGATCTGGTGGTGCTGGAGATCGACCGCCGGGTGTTGCCGGGGGAATCGCCGCAGGAGGCCCGCTCGGAGGTGATCGGGCGCATCGCGGCGGCCTGTGGGGGGGCCCGCGTCGAGCATGACGAGCCCTTCCTCGAGAGCGCCGGACTGCCGGCCGGCGGAGAGCGAGTGATCGTGGCCGGGAGCAGCCTGCTCGACCGGCTCACCCATGCTGCCCGTGGCCGGGGCGGGCAGACGGCAGTGTTGGCGGCCCGCTATGGCACCAACGCCAGCGTGCTGGCCGCCGCCGGGGTTCCCACCGTGGTGTTTGGCCCAGGCTCGATCGCTCAGGCCCACACCGCCGACGAATGGATCGAGATCGCACAGGTGGACGCCGCCGCCGATATCCTCGCCGCCGCGGTGTCGTGACCCTTTCTCCTGGTGACGCCACCTCCCTCAGCCCGCCCAGAAGCCGAGCGCCTTGAGGATCTCGATTGAGAGGATGATCGCCACGCCCATCAGCGATTCTCCGGCGATCAGTCCGCTCGACACCGCCACCGTGGAGCTTTCCGCGGTTTTCGGTGCCGCCTTCGCCACGATCAAAGCGATGAGAGCGCCGAAAAACATACTGATCGAATTGAAGGCGGGGATCACTCCGGCAATCCCCAGCCCGGTGGCCGAGGGGATCCACGGCCGGTATTTCGGCGGGGCGAATTCTTCCAGGAGCGCCAGCACAAGCCCCAAGCCAGCGCCGATCACTATTCCCACCAGCGCCCCCTTCGGCAGCGCCGCAAGGCCGTTGGCGAGCAATTCGGCCACCCCCGCCCACACCTTCGCCGCTGGGGCCGGCAGGGCCTCGGAGCCGAGCTTGCCGGGGTCGCGCCCCACCACGAAGAGATACGCGGGCACGGAGACCAGCGTGCCGGCGAGCACGCCGAAGAGCTGCGAAATCGTCTGCTTGCGGGGATTGCCACCGAGCAGGTATCCGCACTTGAGATCGGTGAGCAGATCGGCAGCGTGCGAGGCGGCGCCGGAGGTGATCGACGCGGTCATCAGATTCGTGGTGATGTTTGTCGGCGCCAGCACCCCATACACCAGCTGCGTGATCTTCCCCATGGCGCCGATCGGTGTGATGTCTGTTTCGCCCGTGGCTCTGGCGGCGACGATCGAGAGCAGAAAGGTGACCAGCACCGCCACGATTCCCATCCACCAGCTGATGCCAAAGAACTGGTGCCCCAGCAGCACGCAGGCCAGACCTGAGAGTCCGCAGCCAATCACACACCAGGAGGCGGGCACCTCGATGTGCCGCAGAGGATCGGCAGCGGCCGGCTCGCCAGTTCCGCCCACCAATTGCGAGAGCCCCCCGAAGGCCCGCAGCACCGTGCGCCAGCGCAGGGCAAACGACACCAGCCCCGCAGTGACCATCATCGCGGTGGCCGGCCAGAGAACCCAGCCCACGATGCCCCGATAGCCCGGCTGGGCAATCCCCTGCTGCACGAGGATCGGCCCGATGACCCCGTAGCAGACAATCGCCCCCACCAGCATCGATGCCGCCACGCGCATCCCCATGATCGCCCCGGCTGCCACCATGATCAGCGAGCCCTCGATCCCGAGCGTGTATTTTTTCAGCAGGTCGTGCCCCCAGACCGTGGGCAGAAAGGGCATCTCCTTGGGGAACGCATAGGCCGCCCAGGCTGTCACCTCAGCGCACAGATCGCGCCACACCGCCAGCAGCGCCCCGACCGCGCCGGCCCCCAGCAGCAGGCGGGCCTGTCCTGCAGCCTGTCCCCCCGAGCCGTGGAGGCTGCGCAGGGTTTCGGCGGTGGCGATGCCCGACGGGAAGGGGAGCTGATCGATGTTGATCAACTGGCGTTTGAGCGGGATCGCCATAAACACGCCCAGCAGCGACACCGCCGCCAGCCAGGGCATGATTTCCCACCAGGCGAGTTGCCGGCCGGTGGTCATTGTCAGGGCCGGCAGTGCCGACACCAGCCCGGCGCTCGACATGTAGCCGGCGGCGCTTGCGGCGCTGGAGGCGGTGTAATTTTCGAGCGTCGAGAAGGGCCGCCCGACCGACTTGGGAAAGACTGTTTCCAGAAACTGAAACACCGCAAAGGCGATGATGCAGGAGGTCACGGTGACGCCCAGTCCCCACCCGGTTTTGAGGCCGACGTAGAGATTGGAAACCGACATCACGCCGCCGATGATCATGCCGGTGAGGATGGCACGGCTCGAGAGCTGGACGGCGTCGTCCCCCTGATAGACATGCGCAAGCCACCAGCGGGCGGTGGCCGCCTCATCGCCTGGCGGCGGTGCTGGCGGGATTTCAGATGAGCGGGCAGCGTCCATATGAGTCGGGGCCTCTCCGGTCGATTTTCCACCGGACGGTCCCTAGGAGCAAGCGCAGATCTGAATCTCATGGATCGCCGGCTTCATGCATCACCGGCTGCGGGGCGGCAAAAGTTTCGTCGCTAGCGCTCCTCAAGCGTTCGCCGACCCCTCCGCCTCGACCCGCGATCTGCAATGGATGGCTTTTTACGCGAAGAGCATGCATCGCCGGCTGCGGGACGGCAAAAGTCTCGTCGCATGCGCTCACGAAAAGTTCGCCGACCCCTCCGCCTCGTCCCGCGATGTGCCAAGCATCGCCGGATGCGATGCCGTCGTCCGTGGCAACCCTTGGCGTTGCCACCGGCCGACTCAAGGCGACTAACTTGGCCGTTTGCTGCGCAACCGGGGGCCCATGGATGGCTTTTTCCCGCTCAAGCAAGCATCGCCGGATGCGATGCCGTCGGCGCGGGAAACCCTTGGCGTTTCCCTCCGCCGACCCCAGGCGACTAACTTGGCCGTTTGCTGCGCAACCGGAGGGCCATGGATGGCTTTTTCCCGCTCAAGCAAGCATCGCTGGAGGCGATGCCGTCGGCGCGGGAAACCCTTGGCGTTTCCCTCCGCCGACCCCAGGCGAAAAAGGCCATGGATGGCTTTTTCGCCTTATATTCAGAACACGTCGAGATTGAAATGGTGGCCCTGGTAGTAGCGGCGGCCCTTGGGATATTCGTTGTGCCAGGCCCGGTTGTAGACCGGCACGCGCATTTCCTGAGGGTAGCGGTAGTAGAGATCGTTGCTGCTTTTCATGTAGCCATCCGCGTAGAAATTCTGCGGATACCACACATAGGGATAGTGGTAGAACCGGTTCCAGTCGGGCGTGCCGGCTGTTTGGCCCCATTGCTGGCCGTAGGCTCGCTGGCCTCCGGCGGGCTGCTGGGCGTGTGCTTCGCCCAAGCCAAGAAAAACTGCTCCGGCCACGACGGCCGCAGCGGCAAACAGGTGCCGTTGCATCGGTTGATTCCCCCCGGAAAACGAACGCTTCAGGGAATCTATCGGCCTTCTTCCGGCGCGGTCTTGATGGAAAAACCGGCAGGACCCTCTCTGCCCGCAAGGTTTGCGAAGTGCAAGCATAGCCGGACGCGATGCCGAATGAAGCGGACAAAGGCCAGGGATGGCTTTGTCCGCGGAGAGCAAGCGCTAGCCCCGCGGAGGGGCGGCTCCCGGAAGCCGACCCTCGGCCAGCTCCCGATCCCATTCGGCAATCAGCGGCCATTCCAGCGCGCAGGTGCCGAAGTCGGCCAGCGTGAGATAGCCCCGCAGACGCTCGATTGTCTGTCGCAGCAGCCGATCCTGCTTGCGGAAGATCGGCCCATGGCTCGGCAGCAGCCACTCCACATTGCTGTCAGCGATCCGCTCCAGCGAGCGGATGAAGGCGGGAATGTCGCTGCCGTGGTGGGCGTCGATAGCCCCCACCGAACCGTCCCGGTAGATATTGTCGCCGGAGAGGAGCAGGTCTCCGGTCCGGAATGCGAGTTGGCTGTCGGTGTGGCCGGGAGTGTGCCAGACCTCCAATCGCCGGTTGCCGATCTCAATCACGTCGCCATCCTCGACCGTGCGGTCGATCTTCACCGGCGGCAGATCCAGATGGACGTTTTGGGCGGCGATCTCGGCGAAGGTCTTGATCCGATCTCCGGTTTCCAGCGGCTCCACCGCGAGCGGATGCGCCAGCACGGGGGCCTTGAGAATTGTCTTGGCCTTGTGCATCCCCTGAATATGATCGACGTCGGCGTGGGTGGCCACCAGCGCCCGGCAGGCCGAGAGGGGAAAATCCATCTGCCGGATCATCTCGATGATCTCGTCGACCGTCTCCTCGTAGCCGATGTCGATCAAGGCCCAGTCCCGCTCGTCGTAGACGAGATAGACATTGCAGCCGATCCGCCAGCCAGCCTGGTGGTTCATCTCGATGACACCGGGGAAGACGGGACGGCGTTGGAGCATGCGGAATCCGCGCGTTGGCGATTGGGGTTTGCGGGAAGAAAGGCGGGAGGCCACACTGTCAGGGTCAGGAAGCTGTCGCGCACCTCAGGGAGTGTAGCGCCTCGCAAGGCGGTCGGCAACGAGCCCCGCCCGCGGGCGTGTGCCGGAGGCTGTAGTGTCGGCTGCAGCCTCCGGCCCAGCGAGTCCAGCGCGTGTCACCAGGCCTCCCGCCAGTATCCCCGACGCCCACTTCCGCTGCTCCGGGTGGAGCGCCGGCCACGCTCCCGACCGGCTATCAGGCGTGGGCCGCGAATGTGGGAGAGTTGTGCGGGCTGATCGAGGCGCTGCGTCCGCTGGGAGCGGCCCTCGGCGTTCCTGATCCCACCGGCACTGAATGGTATGGACAGCTGTTTGGGAAATTGCGTCCGCAAGTGACGCGCGAAGCGGTGCTGGTGGCGGCGGTGTGCGGGGGCACCAACACCGGCAAGAGCCTGCTCACCAACGTGCTGGTGGGGAGTCCGATCACCCAGTCGGTGCCGGAGGCGGCGCGCACCCGCTGCCCGGTCGCCAGCCTGCCCCGGGGCATGGCGGGGCGCATCGACATCGCGAGCCTGTTTCCCGGCTTCACGCCCCACGAGTGGACCGGCACGGAGGATTCACTCGGAGGGGGGGCAGAGGGGGATGACCTGCTGGTGTGGCGCGAGGATCCCGGCGGTCGGCAGCCGCCCCGGCTCATCCTCCTCGACACTCCCGACGTCGACGGCACGCTGCGGGAGAACTGGCACCGGGCTGAACTGGTGCGCAATGCCTGCGATGTTCTGATCGCGGTGCTCACCCAGCAGAAATACAACGACGCTGCGGTGCGTGATTTTTTTGCGGCCGCTGCGGCCGCGCGGAAGTCGGTGATCGTGGTGTTCAACATGGTCGACTGGCCGCGGCAGCGGGAACGCATTGGCGGGTGGCTGCGCACGTTCACCGCTGAGACGGGGATCGAACCGCTGGCCGTCTATGCCGCCCCCCACGATTTCACCCGGGCCGAGGCGGGGGAGCTGGCATTGTTTGCCCTGCCGGAGCTGGCCTCAGGGATGACGCCCGGCCTCATTCCCGCTGGCCCCATTGCCGAAGCACAGGTCGATCTGGCGGCGACGCTGGCAGGCTTCGACTTCGACCGCATCAAACTCAGGGCGATGGACGGAGCCTTCCGCGTGGTGCTTGACTCGCGCAGTGGCGCAGGGGGCTGGCTCGATGCGTTTGAATCGAGTGCCCAGCAATGGCAGGAGGCCAAGCGGCTGCTGGCTGATGAGGCTCGCGTGCGCGTCGACCTCCCCGCGGCCCCCCGGGAGCTGGTCTGGAACGAAATCTGGAACTGGCTCGAGCCCCGCCGCTCGACGCTCGACCTCACCGTGAGCTGGGCCTATCGCAAGGCGGGCGGCGGCGTGCGGTGGGTGGCGCGGAAGGTGGGGCTGGTGCGCACCGAAGAGGAGCGGCGCGAAGATTTTTCCGCCGTCGAGCTGAAGGCCCTCAAGCAGGCTTTGGGAGACTTCATCGAGCGGCTGGATGGCGCCTGCCGGCGCAGCGAGCGTCTCGCCGACATGCTCGGCGGCGTGCTGGTGGGGGGCGATCGCGCGGCTTGGTATGCCGATTTGGAACGCCGCCACGCGGCGCTGCCGATCGTGTCGGAACACTATCAGGAGTTCGTGCGCGGCGAACTCGACCGCTTCTCGCGGGAGAATCCCGAAATGGTGCGGTGGATCCTGACTGGTCTGAATGTGGGGGCGGTGGCCCGCCCGGCGATCACTGTCGGGCTGGGGCTGGCGGGAGCGGCTGTTGTGCCGGCGGCGGCGGCATCAGCCGGCGGCCTGTCGGTGTTGATTCACCACGCCGGTGATGTTGTGGTGGGCACTGCCGCCACGCTGGCTGGCGAAGGAGCGCTGGGACTGACAATGGCGGGCCTCAAGCCGCTGATCGAACGGCTGTTTGCCGGTTGGTCGGCGGAACGCAGCCAGGTGTTGGCAGAAACGCTGCATGATGTTGTGCTGGGGGGACGGCTGGACGAGATCGATCGCTTGGCCACCGCTGCCGCCCGCCCGGAGGTTGCCCAGGTGCGCCGGTTGCTGTTTGAATGCGGACGGGAGTTCACCTGATGGCCCATTCACCACCATCCCCATCTGCATCTTCGGCACCTGCCCCGAAGCCATCCTCGTCACTGAACCCGTCACTTCCACAGGCGCCATCCTCGGCCGCCTCCGGCGCCGCGGATGACCTGTCCCCGGCGCTCTTTGACGACAGCCGCTTCGATGAACTGGTGCTCCGGCTGTCGCGTTGGAGCGGGGCGCTCCCCGATTGGCCGCCGGCGCGGCGGACGAGCGCCGAGTGGGAGCAGATCGCCCCCCGCTTGGAACGGGCGCGGCGGGAGTTATCGCGGGTGTTGGTGGTGGGTGTCATAGGTGGCACCGGCACCGGAAAAAGCACGCTGGTCAATGCCCTCGCCGGCAGGGATGTCAGCCCGGCAGGGGATGTCGCCCGTCCCACCACAACCACGCCGGTGGTGGTGGTGGCCCGGGATGTTGATTGTGCCTGGCTGCCGCTGGAGGCGACTGGCGCCCGCGTGGTGCGCAGCGACTCACCGGCGGTGGCCAACATCGTGCTGGTCGACTGCCCCGATCCCGACACGCAGTCTGGCCAGCCGGCCGCGGAGCAGGGGGCATCGGGCAGCCCGTCGGGCTCCCGGGCGAGCGATACCAATCGCAATCGCGACCTGCTGGAAGCGGTGCTGCCCGCCTGCGACGTGCTGCTGCTGCTGGCGACGGCCCAGAAATACCGCTCGTGGAGCGTGGCGCAGGAGGTGGCGGCCTTTGCCCCCGGCCGGCCGTTGCTGTTTGTGCAGTCGCATGCTTCGCGCGATCCCGATATTCGTGACGACTGGCGGCGGGAGCTTGAAGCGCAGGGCTTTCTCGTGCCCCGCATCTACCGGGTGGACGGGTTGGAGGCTGCCCGCCGGGCCCAGGCCGGCCTGGAACCAGAGCCGGGCTTTGCAGAACTGGTGCGGGCGATCGACGAGGAACTGGTCGGTCGGGCCGCGCGCCGGGTGCGCCGCACCGGTGCCCTCGATCTGGCCGAGTGGTTTGTGGGCCAGTCGCGTCAGCAGCTTGCGGGGCTGCGGGAGCCGGTGGAGGCGCTGGCTGCCGGACTGCGCCAGGAACGCTTGCGTCTGGAGGGCTTGCTCGCCAAGGCGGTGGAAGAGCGACTCCGCGCCAGCCGACCAGCCTGGCAGCGCATGATCACCGATGAGCTGGTCGACCGCTGGCATGGCGGTCCGTTCGCAATGTTTCTGCACACGCTCTCCGCTATCGGAGCGTTCTGGCCGCGTCTGCGGGCTGGCAGGGGAGGCGTGATCAGTCAGGTGCTCGCCGGAGGGGCGGCTGCCCCTGTGACCTCAGCCCATGCCGCCTGGCAGTCGGTGGAGGAGATCGGTTTGGGCGAAGCTGATGTGGAGCAGTCGCGCAGCATTCTTGTGGGCCTGGCGGCGCGGGCCCGACTGGGGGAACCGCTGGTGGGCCGGGCGAGATTGAGCGAATCTCAGGTGCAAACCACCGTCGGCACGCTGCTGGAACGTACCGGTAGTTGGCTGGTCGCAGGGATCGATCGGCTGGTCGTCGATCGCCGCAGCAGGGTCGATGCGCCGGTGGTGCGCATGGTGTGTGAGTCTCTTTTCTCCGGCCTCCTCGTCGCGGTGCTGGTGCGGGCCGGCTGGAACTTTTTCCATGGTCATCTCTGGCTGGGGAAACCGGTGGAGGGGCTTGGATTTCTGGAGGAGGCCCTGGTGTGGCTGATCCTGTGGGGGCTGCTGCTGCGGTGGCTGGTCTTTGCCCGCTTGCGGCGGGGGATCGACAGAGACATCCAGAGCCTGCTGGCACGCCTGCCCCAGGCGGGGTTGGTCGATCCGCTGCTGGCCGATTTTGCGTCGGCCGCCGAGAAGACCGCGAACTTTCTGGATGAGGGAGAACGCCTGGCCGCCGCGGCCGCGGGCCTGGCGGCGGCAACCGGGGAAATCACCGGCAACCTCGGCCGGCTGCGTGGGGGCTCGCCATGAGCTGGGACAGTTTAGGGAAGGGGGGGAGGTGGGCCGTCGGTCTGCTGCTGGCCGTCGCTCTGCTGCTGGCTGGCGCCGTGGCTGCGGGCAGCGTGGCTGCCGCCGAACTCGAAGAGGTGGTGGCGCGAGGAGAGCTGATCTGGGCGGCCGATCAGGAGGGGGGCGGTCCCCATGTCTTCCTCGATCCGAAAAACCCCAGCCAACTCACCGGGTTTGAGGTTGAACTGGCCGAGCTGCTGGCGGCGGAACTGGGGGTGAAGGCCCGGTTCCAGCAGGGGCAGTGGGACCGGCTGCCGCTTTTGCTTGGCCGGACGGCCGACTGTGTCATCAATGGCATCGAGCTCACTCCCGGCCGGCAGCGCGACTACCGCTGCTCGCGCCCCTACTTCGCCTACGCCCTGCAACTGGTTGCCCGACGCGACGCCCCGCTGACAAGCTTTGAGCGGCTGGAATCCCTCGGGCCTCACGGCCGCTGGCGGGTGGGGGTGCTCACCGGCTCGGCGGCTGAAATCCTGATGCGGGGCAGGGCGGGGCTGGAAGTGGATGTGGTCGGCTATGACGGCACGGTCGACTGTCTGGAGCAGGTGACCACGGGGGTGCTCGATGCGACCGTGCTGGATGATTGCATCGCGAGCTTTTATGCCGATCGCTTTCCGCGGCTGCGGGCGGTCGACCGGCCGCAAGCGGGAGGCTTCTACACCATTCTCACCCCCCCCGACACGCCCCACCTGTCGGCCAAGATCGATGAGGCTCTCGGCCGGTTGCTCACCGACGGGCGGCTCAAGCAGCTGTACGATTCCTGGGATCTGGCGGGACGGCAGCAGGTCCTTCTGCTGCGCGATGCCGACGAGATCCCTCCGGCACCGAGAGACAGTTGGGGCCATCTGCTGCGCAGTGCGCTGCCGCTGTTGCTGTCGGCCGCCGGCATGACAGTGCTGCTGTCGGCGGCATCGTTCCCGCTGGCGATCCTGATCGGCTTGGCGGTGGCGATCGGCCGGCTGTACGGTCCGCCGCTGCTGCGGCCGCTGTTGGCCGGGTATGTGGAGGTGCTGCGGGGCACGCCGCTGATGCTGCAGCTCTATGCCCTGTTCTTTCTGCTCCCCAAGATCGGTCTGGCCCTGCCGGCCCTCGCGGCGGCCATCATCGGTCTGGCGCTCAACTACTCAGCCTACGAATCGGAGATCTACCGCGCAGGCCTGAAGGCTGTGCCGGGCGGGCAGTTTGAGGCGGCTCTGGCGCTGGGGATGACGAAGTGGCAGGCGCTGCGACACGTCATCGTGCCGCAGGCGGTGCGCATCGTGATGCCCCCGGTGACGAGCGACTTCATCGCCCTGTTCAAAGACACGAGCGTCTGCTCCGCCATCACGGTGATTGAATTGACGAAGCGCTACAGCGTGCTGGCCCTCTCCACCGGGCGGATCGTGGAATTGGCGGTCGTCACGGCGCTGCTCTATCTTGCCATGAGCTGGCCGATGGCTCTTGTGTCGCGCTGGTTGGAGCGGCGGCTGGAGCGCACTGGCGCAGCGCGGCAACCCTGAGCTCAGGAGGCCACCGACACCATGATCACCGTTGAATCAGTGGCCGCCTTCCGCGCGGGAGTGCGCGTGTTGGAGGATGTGAGCCTGAACGTTCCGGCCGGAACGGTGACGACGCTGGTGGGGCCTTCCGGGAGTGGCAAGAGCACGCTGTTGCGCTGTCTCAATGGTTTGGAGACACTCGCCGCCGGAAGTGTGGAGATTGCCGGACACCGGCTCACCGCCGGCCCCCAGTCGCCCCGCAGGCTCGAACTGCTGCGCCGCGACGTGGGGATGGTGTTTCAGCAGTTCAACCTCTTTCCCCACCTCTCGGTGCTGGATAACGTCGCCCTGCCACCGCGGGTGATTCGCCAGATGCCGGCCGCGGAGGCCCGCGCCCAGGCGCAGACGCTCTTGGAGCGGGTGGGTCTGGCCCATCTGGCTGACGTGCGCCCCACGGCCCTCTCGGGCGGGCAGCAGCAGCGGGTGGCGATCGCCCGGAGCCTGGCGATGGAGCCGCGGGTGATGCTCTTCGACGAACCGACCAGCGCCCTCGATCCGGCGATGTCGGGGGAGGTGCTGGAGGTGATCCTCGGTCTGGCCCGTGCCGGGCAGACGATGGTGGTGGTCACCCACGACCACTCCTTTGCGCGCCGGGTGGCGACGCAGGTGGCGGAGCTGGTGGCCGGTCGCGTGGTGCGGCAGGGAACGGCCGCCGAGGTGCTTTGAGGCCAGCTGCTCTGAGGCCCACCGCTCCAGCAGGCTGTGGATAAAGCGGTCCGCCGCTGGACGCGATGCCCGTCGACGGTGGAAAGGCAATCTGCACTGCGGTGATTTTCTGCGGTGATTGGCAGCGACATGCCATTTGCGTGGCTGCAATCGGCCCTGGAGAAAACGCCGATTTCCTCAGGATTGGCGCTCCGGGAGGTGAACTGTTAATCTCCCTCGGTCTGGTCAGTCGCCCCTCCCCGGGGCATCTCGGTGGGCTTGGGAGCCACTGACCGATCGGGGAGGCCGGTCGAGCGTCGGTCGTCTCTCCATCCCGTTGGTTTCAACTTCTGAAAGAGATTCATAATGAAAAATGTTCCCCGCATGCTTCTCCTGGCGACCGCGCTGCTGGCTTTCCCGGCAGTTCGTGGTGCCCAGGCGACGTCAATCAATCTCGTCTCCAATGGTGGCTTTGAGCTGACGGATAACGGCGCTGACAAAATGACCTACCTGCAGACGACGCCCACGGGGTGGTCACTGGCCGCCATCGATCAGAATAACGTTCAGTGGGGTGTCGCTGGCACCTATAGTTTCGTGATGACGAGTCCGACTGCTACTGTCAATGCACCGATCGGCGGTGCCTTTTCCATGGTGGCCGGAACCGACAGCCCCGACGGCGGCAATCTGTTCGCCGCCACCTCCCAGAGTGGATCCTCGGGTCGGCAGCAGCTCTCCCAGACGATCAGCGGTTTGACTGCTGGGAATGAGTACACGCTTTCGTTTTACGAGGGGCTGGGACAAAGGTCTGGGTACACCGGAGCGACGAGCGGCTACTGGGATGTGACGTTTGGCAGCGAAAGCTACGCCTCGCCGACCGTCAACAACCTCTCCGGTGGGTTTACCGGCTGGACGCAGCGATCGACGACGTTCACGGCTAGCTCCGCGAGCCAGCAGCTAATGTTTGTCTTCACGGGTTCTTCCGCGGCGAGTTTTCCTGTGGGCGTCCTCGACGGCGTCTGGCTGGGAGAACCGTCGCCCCCGCCTCCTCCTGCTCCGGTTCCGGAGATCGACCCTGCCACCGGGAGCTGCGCTTTGGCGCTGGTGGTCGGCCTCGCCGCGATCCTCGATCAGCGGCGGCGCGTCTCGCTCATGGCTTGATCGCGAGGGCTTGTTGAGCGCTGATTCACAACCGGGCTGGGCATCGCAGGATGCCCGGCCCGGTTTCTTTTTTGGGGCACCCTATCAGGTACAGGCCTGAAAAACAAAAAAACTCCGCCCGGGACGGATGTCCCGGGCGGAGCTCACTGACCAAGTCGGGCAACTGATCTGCCGTATCGACCTATGTTCTTGACAATTTACTTGGTGGCAACCGTCCGGCTGACAGCGATAACCTTGCTCGTGGCCTTCTTCGACGCAGAAGCGTCAGGCGTAGGAGCAGTCGGAACCGCTTCGATCGAGCTCACCGCACCGCAAGCCGGGTCGCTGCAACCGTTGCCAGCACCGCATCCGGGCTCAGCACCGCAGCCAGGCTCGCAAGCGTCGCCGCAGCAGCTGGTGCAGCTGACGGACTTCTTCTTGCAACCACCGAACAGACCCTTCAGACCACCGAAGAGGTGGTGCTTCTTGCGGCTGCCGCAAGAAGGAGCGGCAGTGCAACCGGAGTCGCAGCAACCGTTGCCAGCACCACAAGCAGGCTCAGCACCGCAACCGTTGCCGGCACCGCAAGCAGGCTCAGCACCACAAGCAGGCTCAGCACCGCAAGCAGGCTCAGCACCGCAAGCAGGCTCAGCACCGCAGCAGCTGGTGCAGCCAACGGACTTCTTCTTGCAACCAGCAAACAGACCCTTCAGCCCACCGAAAAGGTGGTGCTTCTTGCGGCCACCGCACGCCGGAGCAGCGGTGCAACCGGAGTCGCAGCAGCCGTTTCCAGCGTCACAGGCCGGCTCAGCGCCGCACCCGTTTCCAGCACCACACCCAGGATCAGCCGCACATCCGGCTTCACAAGCATCCGCACAGCCGTTGCCAGCTCCGCAGGTCGGCTCGCCGCAGCAGCTGGTGCAGCTCTTGCCGCCCTTGCCACACATACGGTCGAGGATCTCGAAGCCGAACGACTGGGTACAAACAGTAACGCTGAGGACCAGCGCACCGAGGAACAACATACGCTTCATCGAGCCACATCTCCTTTGCTTATGGATCACGCGAGATTCAACTTCTCGTTCGCGAGGCTCTGTCACCCCGAGGATGTGATCCACGAACTTGTCTGCGACAGGCCTGTCGAGCCATTCCGTGACTCGAATCATTTGCAGGTTTCTGCCGCCCCCTTGGTTGCCCGACGGGCACAGTGATGCCCCGGGGGACAACAGGGCTATCGGACACAAATGGAAACCAGCTTGAGCATGCCCCAAGTATTTTTCAGCAAGCGACTTACGTTGACTGCTGGGTAAGAAATGCACCCCGTTACGAGTGCGTAATCTGTACGGCCTGAGGCCCTCCAATCGCTCCAGTGTGAGGCGCTTTTCTTGCCTGACCGGCACAGCTTCGCAGGCGCGACAGCGGTTTGGCTGACTTGGCGGTTGGTATGGCCACTTCCTGCGCAGGTTGACAACGCCCGCACGTTCCTTACACTCCTCCAGTGAAATCTGGTGGCCCGCCGATCGCCGCTGCGACCGGTGGGCAAACAGGGAACTCCGGTGCGATTCCGGGACGGCCCCGCCGCTGTATCCAGGCGTTTGAGGCCGGCTGCCATCAAGCCATTGCCCGTTTTGCCCCTTCTCCGGTCATTGTGCCGAGGGTTGGGCCAACCCGGGTGAGAAGGCGACAGCCGGCTGAGCCTGGGAGTCAGAAGACCTACCAGCGTTTCCGGCAGGAATGGCGTTTGATGGCTCTGGGCCCCGGTGGGCTCCGCCACCTTTCGCCTCCATCCGGCCATGGAGCAGATGGTCCTGCGAGGGCGGGGGCATCAGCGCGGTTCGCTCCGGGCGGGCCGTGATGAGAGTGGTGATACCAATCCAGCCGGGAGCATGTTCGCATCCGGGGAGCACTTTCGTGCTTCCGTTGCCGGGGAATTTCTGCGCCTGATCTCAATCTGGCGCGTCCCGGCTGACGGTCTGGTGGCGGGCATGGTTTGGTTGGACGCAATCCAGAAGAAGGCACACGCATGAAAACGAATCCACATTCCGCTGCCAGACTGCCCGCAGGCGGCCGGGGCTTCACGCTGGTGGAACTGCTCGTGGTCATCGCGATCATCGGCACCTTGGTGGGGCTGTTGCTCCCGGCGGTGCAGTCGGTTCGGGCCGCGGCCCGCCGCACGGAGTGCGCCAGCAACCAGCGGCAGATCGGGCTGGCTGTCCAGAACTACATCTCCGCCAACAAGGGGCGGTTGGTGCCGTTCAAGATTGACGACAAGCGGCGCATCGAAGGCACGCTGGCCGGCCTCTATCCCTATCCTGGCAAGAGCCGCTACTGGTTTGGTGAGGTCAATGGCGATGAGCCCGACCCCGCCCGGCAACTCGATTTTTCGCGGGGCGTGCTCTCCCCGTTCATGGAGGGCAATGTGGCTGCCTACCAGTGCCCCGAGTTTACGGCGACAGATGTCGATGGGCTGGCCTATGGCACGCTGGCCACCGGCTTTGATTACAACCTCAATCTGGGCCCCGGCACCGACTACGACGATACCGTCTGGCCCCCCGTGCTCAGCCCCCTGCCGACCTCCTACACGATCGCGGCGGTTCGCGAGACGGTGCGCACGCTCGCTTTTGCCGACAGTGCCCAGGTGCGGTACGACCTCAAGTTTCTGGAGAACCTCGGCGGAATCGAGGCCCCCAGCAAAAATTTCCCCACCGTTCACTTTCGGCACGCAGCGGCAGCAAACGTCCTGTTTCTCGACGGCCACGTGGAGGCCTTTGCTTGGCAGCCGGCGGCGATCGCCGTGCCGGGCGACAACTGGCTCTCCCAGGAACAGGCCGACGCGATGCTGAAAACGAAGCTCGGCTATGTCTGCGAGGGGTCGCCCGACGACCCGGCCACGCGCGACAGACTCTACGACCGGGAGTAGCTGTGAACCCTCTGTTCCCCCTGGCCGAGTCGCTCTCCCGCCCCAATCGCCTCCCGGTGCTGGAGCACAACGCCCGCGCCTGGGACCGGTTGGCGCAGGCGCAAGGGGCGCTCGCTCAGCCGGCGGTGGATGAGGCCTTTGACGATCCCCGCGCCTGGCTGGGGAGTGGTGGAACGGCGGGACGGGGCTGGCTGCCCGAAAGGCTCACCGGTTTGGAGGTGCTCTGCCTGGCTGCCGGCGGGGGAAAGCATGGACCGCTCTATGCGGCGGCCGGGGCCCGGGTGACTGTGGTCGATCTCTCGCCGGCGATGCTGGAGCTCGACCGGCAGGTGGCCCGCGAACGGGGGCTCAATCTGAACCTCATCGCCGGATCGATGGATGCTCTGGGCATGCTTCCGCCGGGACGCTTTGATCTCGTGATCCATCCGGTCAGCACCTGCTATCTGCCGGAGGTGCGCGGCGTGTTCCGCGAGGTGGCTCGGGTGACCCGGCCCGGAGGAATGTATGTCAGCCAGCACAAGTCGCCCGCCAGCCTGCAGGCCTCGGCGGAACCGGGAGGCTCGGGCGCCTACGAACTGCGCCACCCCCAATCCTCTCAGACGCCTCTGCCCCCCGCGCCCCCCTCCCGGCTGCGGGAAACGGGCACGCAGGAGTTCATCCATTCTCTGAGCGATCTCCTCGGGGGTATCTGTGGCGCGGGATTCATCGTGGAGGATGTGTGCGAGCCCCAGCACGCGCGGCCTGGGGCAGCCCCCGGTTCGTTTGCCCACCGGGCGACATTTCTCCCTCCCTACCTGCGGATTCTGGCCCGTCGTCTGCCGGCTCAGGGGAGTTCTCCGTGGCGGCCCGACGCGCCAGCGCCGCCGGAACAGGGCGGTCTGTGGGGCTCAGGCGCCAGCCTGGCGCCCGGCTGACACTCAAGCGCTGTCCTTTTGCTTACACTGAAGTGTCTGCCGGTGCCGATTCGGCTGCGGTGTGCCCAAGGAAACACACGATGCTCTGCCTCAACATTCTGCTGCTGGTGAAAGATGCGGCCGACGTGCCCACGGTCGCGGCCCACCTCACGCAGGCAATGCGCGGGAGTCGGGCAGAACCCGGCTGCCTGCGGTATGACGTTTACCATTCCCAAGCCGAGCCGAGACGCTTTGTGCTGGTGGAACACTGGGCCGATCAGGCCGCGCTCGATGCCCACCGGCTCGCCGCCGCCTACACCACGATCTACAAGCCATTGGTGATGCCGCTCATCGATCGCGAGGGGCATCCCGCCACCCTGCTGGGCGAGGGCGATCCTCCTGCGGGAGCCCGGTCGTGATCCTGCTGATCGACAACTACGATTCGTTCACCTGGAATCTGGTGCAGCGACTGGGCGAGATCGCTCCCGGCGTGGAGATTCTTGTGCGCCGCAACGATCAGATCAGCTGCGACGAGATCGCCGCCCTGGCACCGACGCATCTGGTGATTTCGCCCGGTCCTTGCACGCCGACGGAGGCGGGCGTGTCGTGTGATGCGGTGCGTCGCTTCGCCGGCAGGATGCCGATTCTGGGAGTGTGTCTGGGGCATCAGGCGATTGGCCAGGTGTTTGGTGGCACGATTGTGCGCGCCGGCCGGCTGATGCATGGGAAGGTCGATGCGATTGAGCATGGCGGCGAAGGACTCTTTGCCGGACTGGCCAGCCCGATCGAAGCCACGCGCTATCACAGCCTCGTGATCGATCCCCCCACGCTGCCGCGCGATTTTCTCGTCGATGCCTGGTCCACCACTCCCGACGGCGCGCGGGAAATCATGGCCATCCGGCATCGCACGCTGCCGGTGTATGGGGTGCAGTTTCATCCCGAGAGTTTTCTGACTCCGGCGGGATACGATCTGCTCCGGGCATTTTTGGCGACCGCCGCCACCTGATCGAGACGCAGGCTGCCGGGACGCGGCACCTTGTGTAGCTCTTGTTCAGTTCATCAGGGTTGTTCGGCCTGCTTGTGCCGCGAGGGTGGTGTCGATGATCTCACTTGAAGAAGCCCTTGCCTGCATCGAACGGGTGGCCGTGCCGCTCCCTCCGCGGCGCGTGCCGCTGCTGGAGGCCTGCGGCCGCCGGCTCGCGGCGCCGGTGATCAGCGACGTCGACTCCCCCCCGTGGGATCGGGCGATGATGGACGGATTCGCCATCTGCTCGGCTGATGGAGAAGCCGCCTCGGGGGGCCGGTTGTGGCTCGATGTGGTAGTGGATCTGGCCGCAGGGGATGTCACCGGATTGACGCTCACCTCCGGCACCTGCGCCCGCATCATGACCGGGGCACCGGTGCCCCCCGGAGCGGATGCCGTGGTGCCGATCGAGTTGGCGGTGGAGGGCACTGCCGCGGCGCATGCCGGCCAGAGAGTCTGTCTGGATGGGGCCGCCTTTCGGGCAGGCCAGCATGTGGCCCGCCAGGGTGCCGCTTTTCGCCGTGGCGACCACGTGCTGATCGCAGGCACGCACTTGGGCGCAGCGGCCATCGGCCTCGCGGCCGAAGCGGGGGCCACGCATCTGCTGGCACCGGCGCGGCCGCGCGTGGCGATTCTCTCCACCGGCAGCGAACTGGTTTCCCCCGAAACTGTTCCTCAATTCGGTCAGACGCGTAATTCCAACGGACCGATGCTCGCCGCCGCGGTGACGCTCGAGGGGGCCGAGCCGATTTCCTTAAGTATTGCCGCCGATCGTCCCGAGGCGATCCGCGCCGCCGTGGCACAGGGGTTGGCGGCTGATGTGCTCCTGTTGTCGGGGGGCGTGTCGGCGGGCGATCTCGATCTGGTGCCCGATATCCTGGGCCGCTGCGGCGTGGAGCAGGTGTTTCACAAGGTCCGTCTCAAGCCTGGCAAGCCGGTTTGGTTTGGCATTCTCAGGCGCTCAGGGGCGGCGTCTGCCACGCTCGTGTTCGGCTTGCCAGGCAATCCGGCCAGCAGTTTGGTCTGCTACGAACTCTTCGTTCGTCCAACGCTGGCGATCCTCGCCGGGAAGCCGGCCGGGCAGTGGCACCTTCCCCGCTCGCGCGCCCTCCTCACCGCCCCAGCCAAGGGGGCGGGGGATCGGCCCGTCTTTGCCCCCTGTCGCCTGGAGACCCGCGATGGCACGCTCGCAGCCGAGCCGCTCCCCTGGACCGGATCCTCAGATCTGGTTGGGCTGGCGGTGGCCAATGGCCTGCTCGCCCTGCCGGCCGGATGTGGCCGGTTGGAGGCCGGCACACCGGTGGAGGTGCTGGTTCGCGAGGGCGAGTGCTAGAGGGCAGGGGCACATGCGACTTCCGTAGCGCCATCGGCTGCGGGACGGCAAAAGTTTCGTCGCTTACGCTCCTCAAGCGTTCGCCGACCCCTCCGCCTCCGCCACACGATGTGCCTGTTTGTTGTAGCTCCAGCGCACGAGTCGGTGCGCTCGCACAGCAGGGTGTGAATCAAGTACTCGGCTTGCTGCGGTGGAAGTGGACGTGCTTCCATGCCCCGCCGATCTTCTGCCAGAGGCGGGTTTCCTCGCCGCTGACGGTCACCGGGTGGCCGGAGCCATCGAGCTTCTGCACCAGCCGCACGTACGTCACCAGGGCCACATCAGGCGAGAGCATGCGCACTCGCGGCGAGGCCAGCGTGGTCGTGACCGGCTTGGCCGGCTGCGTGGAGTCGCCGGCGAGCTTGAAATAGAACTCGTGGAACGCCAGTCCCTCGACGAGTTGGCCCAACGCCTCCGGCTCGAAGCAGGTGATGTCGGCGGCGACCAGTTCACGGTAGCTGGCCCAATCGGCACTGGCCACCGCCTCGAGCAGGCGCCGCGTCAGACCGAGCACCTCGGCAGCCGCAGGATCGAGTGCCGGTGTGGCAGAAGAGGAGGGGGACGAGGGCATCGGTGGGGCTCCTGATGGGTTAGGCCAGTGGGTAGGCTGGTGGAAGGGAGAATCGCCCGGGGCTGGGCGGGAGAGTTGGTCCTATTCGACCAGCCCGAGGACCATGAGTTTCTGCCAGCATTCGTCGCGCTCGCGGCAGCGTTCCAGCCCGGACCACGAGGGGTCTTGGGCGGAGAGGAAATCGTGACTCGTGGCAGGGAGGAGGGCGCCGGGCCGGGCCGCGAGCCGCTGGATCACGCCCTGATCGAGCTTGGTCAGCCGCATTCCCTCCACGCGGTAGTCGAGAAAGGCCTCCCAGCAGAGCGGAAAGAGGGGAGCCACGATCTCGCGGGCGATCGTCTCTGCGTAGCGGCGGATCTCCAGCTGGGCATGGGGATCCATCCGCAGGGCGAGAAAATGGAGGAGGTTATGCAGGTCGATTTTCCAGTAGGCCTCGGTGTAAGTCGACAGCGGCAGATCCTTGCGGGCCTGCTCCCGCGCGATGCCGGCCTCGAGGCGTTCCTCGTAAATGCGCCGGGCGAGGCTTTGCAACTCCATCTCTGACTGCGTCAGCTTGTGGCCGGCTGCCTTGGTGAGGAATTCCCCCGAGCCCTGCCGATTGGTGGCGGCTTGGCTGCGCCACTGATCGTCGTGGGTGCCTTGCATCGAATCGATCGCGAGGGAATACCGGGTGGAGTATTCGTTGATGTTGGCAGTGCGATGCCGCACCCACTGCCGCCAGCAATCCATCGGCACACGCACCACAAACTTCAGCTCCGCCATCTCAAACGGCGTCGTGTGGGAGTGCCGCATCAGATAGCGGATCAACTGCCGATCATCGCTGACCTTGTGGGTGCCCTCGCCGTAGCTGACGCGGGCCGCCTGCACCACGGCGGCGTCATCCCCCATGCAGTCAACCAGCGCCACAAACCCGTCGTCGAGGACTGGAAACTTCTTCCAGCGCAAGTCCTCGATGAGGCGGTGGCGATCGATGTGGGAAGGGGAAGTGGTCATGGATTCGTCCCTCGGAGGAGCGCCCAGAATGGGGCAGCGGCCGCGCCAGCACAAGGGATGGCTGCAGCCACCGGCCTACGCCCCCACTCGCCACTCCCCACCCCCCTGGCCCCGGCTCAGTCCTTGGCCAGAAGTTCCTGGAGCAGTTTGGCCAACTGCTGGGCATCGTCGGAGGCGGTGAGCTTGGCGATCCGCGCGGCGGGAACCTCCAGCTTGGTCAGCGATCCGGCGATGCTGGCCCACAGTTTCTCGCGCTTTTTGCCCTCCGCCAGATAGAGATCGGTAACCTGCTCCCCCAGCCGCTGCAGCAGGGCGGTGTCGAGGTTGTCGTAGTAGTTTTTGACGATCTTCTGCTGGTATTTCGTGAGTTCAGCCATGGGGTTCACTTCCGGAGGGCGGCAGGAAAAGACTGCTGGAACAACGACGAATGGATGGTTAGAGTATTGGTTCCGAGGAGAATATCGGCACCGACCCGCCATCCATCGAGAGTTTCCCATGCCGACGATCACATTTGCCAGCGAAAAAAAGGAAATTCAGGTTCCTGCGGGGGCCAATCTGCGGAAGGAGGCTCTCCAGGCTGGAGTGGCGCTCTATCCGGGGGTCACCAAGGTGCTCAATTGCCACGGTTTTGGCACCTGCGGCACCTGTGCCGTCATGATCACCAAGGGGATGGAAAACACCAATTCCAAGACCTTTATGGAGACCGGCAGGCTGGCGGTTTCGCTGGCCTATATCGGCAACGAGAGCACGATGCGACTCGCCTGTCAGACGAAGGTCAACGGCGACATCACCGTCACGACCTGCCCGCCGATGAACCTCTACGGTGAAAGTTTCTTCAGCTGACTTCAGCCGATCTGCCCTGCCGGCCCTCCCCGGGGGCTTGGCCCCGCCGGGTGCCCGCCATGAAGGAAGTGATCGCCATTGTCAAACCGTTCTTGGCGGAGCGGGTGCTGGAGGCACTTAAATTTGCCCCGCTGGAAGCCTGCACGGTCCGCGAGGTGAAGGGCTACGGCCGCCAGAAGAGCTACCTCGATCAATATGGCGACAGCGAGTATTCACTCGCGTTTCTTCCCAAAATCGAGATCCAGTTGTGGGTGGACGATGCCCGCCTGGAGGAAGTTCTCGCCCGGGTGCTGGCGGTGGCCCGCACCGGCCGCATCGGGGACGGAAAGATTTTTGTCGTGCCCGCCACGGAGTATCTGCCGGGGTGATTTTTCCTGGCTGGCCGGGTGTGCTGCCTGCGCAGGGTCTGCCGGTGGTGTGCTCTGGGGGCCCTGGGAGGTTCGCGATTCGTTCGCGCAAGTTCTTTTCCGAGAATGGTTTGCGTCAATCTTTCGGATGGGCTTGAGGGCTCTGTCCCAGACGGAGATCGCGCTGCTGTAGGGGGTTATCAGCGGAGCGACTACACTTCCGGTCGCCCGCGACTCAAACGGCCACGTCCATCCCCTTGAGGCAGCCATCCTATGCATCTCCACGCCACTCCCTCCCTACGATCTTCCAGCCAGTGCCAGGGTCGTTCTGGCATCCGGTTGAGCCGGGGACTTTTCACGGGCGTGCTGATGGGAGGCCTCGGACTATGTGGCTTGGGGCAGGTTGGTGCGGCAGGGCCTGAAGAGTTTGACCGACTGGCCACAGACGCCTTGCGGGCCACCGAAACATTTCGCCCCGCGGGGGATGCGATGCTGGAATCGGCCGCCGCCAACCTGCGTGCGGCGCTTGTGCCGCTGGAAACGTTGCTCAATCGCAGTTCCAGCGGTGAGGCATGGCGTAAATATCTCGATTGGCCCGCCCTCCAGGCGCAGGCAGCCAGCGGCATGGCCGCCGATCCGGTGGTGCTCCGGCAACTGGAAAAGCAAATCAATGCCACTGAAACGGGGCTCGACATGCCCCAGTTTGTCCGGGTTGGCAATGCCGTCACCCGCTATGCCGAGGCGGCGGATGCGGCGCGGGGCGCCGACGGCTTGAGCCGCTACAGCAAGCGACTCGACTCCCTCGCTTCGGCTCTGTTCTCTGCTTCGGCCACGGGAAACAGCGAGATGCTGGCCCCCGTTCCCCCACTGCTCGAACGGCTCTCCGAGTCGGGGCAGGCCGGCTCGCTGATCGCGAGCGTGCGCGGGGCGGTGTCGCAGCCGAATGTCCAGATCGAGGTGGGGGAGGAATTGCTGTCGGGGGCGGTCAATCGCCCCGTCGACCAGACCGGGCCGGTCAATGAGGTGGTCCTCGGCACACAGATCCGCGGCACCGGTCGCACCAGCGGCAATGTGCGGCTCGATTTCGTGCCTTCCTCCGACAAAGCTGTATTTGATCTGGTGTTCGACGCCACCAACGTCTCCCACACCCACGGCACGCAGGGGCCGGTGACGGTTCGGAGTCGCGGCGTCACCAACCTCGATGCCAGACGCCGCATCTTCCTCGACGCTGACACCGTCGCCGCGTCGCCGGTGCAGGCTTCTGCCTCGACCGATTCCACGGTGACGGGCATGTCGATCTCCTCGCGGATCGGCAAGCGGCTCATTCAGCGCATCGCCACCCGCAAGATCGCCGAGACCAAGCCGCAGGCCGAGGCGATCGCCGAAGGCAAGGCCCGCGATCGCATGCGGCGGCAGTTTGAGGAGCAGACCAACCCGGCTGTTGCGCAGATGCGCCAGCAGTTCCGCGAGCGGGTGCGGATGCCGCTGGAGGCCCAGGGGCTCTATCCCGAAATGCTCCACATGCACACCACCGACAACAGCCTGCGGATCGTGGCGCGGAAGTCGCTCGCCAGGCAGTTGGCTGCCTTCAGTTCGCCCCCTGCGGCGGTCGGTGGCAACGTCATCACCGCGCGGGTGCATGAGTCGGCGATCAACAACGTGCTTGAGGAGAAGCTTGGTGGAAAGCTCTTCACGCAGGCCGATGTCGATAAGCTTGCCCGCCAGCAGAATGCCAAGATGCCCGATTCGCTCGGGAGCGACGTCGATCAGAAGCCCTGGGCGATCACGTTTGCAAAATACCGCCCTGCCACGATTTCGGCAGGGGATGATCGGGTGAAGATCATGGTGCGTGGCGACAAGTTTGTCGCTGGCGATCGGACCTTTCCCGGCATGGATATCTGGGCCACCTATGCTCTGGAGTCATCCCCCTACGGCACGCGGTTGGTGCGTGAAGGGGATGTGCAGATCTATCCGCCGGGATTCAAGCCGGGCGGAAGCGAGAAGCTCACGATGGCCGAGACCTCGCTGCGGCGGATTCTGCAGAAGCGGTTCGACAAGGTCTTCAAGCAGGTGATCGACGTTGAGCCACTGCCGCTGAAGGGTGAGCTGGCCTCGGTGGGGCCGCTGCCGATGAATCAGCTCGTCTCCCGGCGGGACGGCTGGGTGGTGGCAGGCTGGCGGAAGGCCGACCGGATCGTGCAGGGCTCTTCTCTGCCCAGCGGAGAGGTGGTCCTGCTCAACGAGATCCATTCCGCCGCGCATCAGGTTCGGGAGAGCGTCGTTCAGCCCGTGGCCTACGAGGTGGTCCGCTAGCCTTCCATGGAGGAGGTCGATCGCGAGAGCTGGCGACATCGATCGCCCGGGCTCAGAAGTTGAGCTGCGCCGCCTGAGGGCGTCCCGCTGCAGCCTCTCGAAACGCCAGAGTCGAGTTCCGCATCAGCGAGGAGCCGCTTCAGTCGAGCGGTCTCCTTCTCAAGAGCTCTCAGCCGCTTCGCCTGATCGATCCGAAGCCCGCCGAACTTCTTCTTCCAAGGGAGTACGTCTGCTCCGTCACACCGATCTTCTTGACTGCCTCCAGAACGGTCTTGCCCCACCCCAACCCGACCTCGAACTCTCGAAGCTCAGGTGTGATCTGCTCGGCCAGTTCCTTCTTTCCGCGTGGCATTGGTTGCCTCCCTTGGTTTGCTACCCCCAGATTCTCTCTCTGGAAGTGGTGCCGTTGAAGGGGGGCAGGTCACTAAATGAACGGCACAAGTTCGAAGCCAAACAGTCGCGGAGTGAAACCGATCTGAGCGTTGCGGTCGTTGTAGGTCTTGCTGTTGAGTAGATACTCGCTTGTTGCGTTGCCCATGAATTCCTTGGAGGCAATCAGATATGTTTCGTGAAATTGCCGGGTCGACAGGAACAGCTTGTTGCCACACGTCGCGAATGGCG